>JBDKHP010000320.1:0-3381 GCA_039797645.1 Bacteroidota bacterium | reverse complement strand
AGGGGGTTCCCCCGAACGACACGCTTTTTTGTTAGCACAAATAACGGCTAAAGCTTTGTAAGGATGAAATCTGTCATACGTTCGTACAAATGACGCATCACATGTTTGGTGGAGCGTATGCCATGATTTTCGTTCGGATACAACATCATATCGAACTGTTTGCCCGCATTAATAAGTTCGCTACTCAAGGCGATACTGTTCTGAACATGAACGTTGTCGTCGCCCGTTCCGTGAATTACCAGCAGATTACTCTGCAATTTGTTCACCTGATTAATAGGCGAATTGCTATCGTAACCATCCGGATTCTCTTGGGGTGTTCGCATATAACGTTCGGTGTAGATATTGTCGTAAAAGCGCCAATTCGTAACTGGAGCCACAGCCACCGCAGCACTCAAATATTCGCCACCTTTCAACACACTCAACAGCGACATATAACCGCCATAACTCCAACCAAAAATACCTATTCGCGTAGCTTCCACAAAAGGCTGGTCGCGCAGATAACGCGCCACACTCACTTGGTCGTCAGATTCCAACTTGCCCAATTGTTTGTAGGTACACTTACGAAATTCCTCTCCACGCGCCCCCGTGCCCCGACCATCTACCGACACAATAATATAGCCCTTCTGTGCCAATAACTGAAACCATTCCGTAAAACCACCAAATTCATCGAGTGCAGTTTGTGAATCTGGCCCACTGTACTGATACATCAGAACTGGATAACGTTTCGTCGGGTCGAAATTATAAGGCTTTATCATCCAGCCATTTAGTGTTATGTTTTCTGGCGTTTTTACTGAAAAAAACTCCTTTTTCTGCCAGTTATATTCAATCATTTTGGCACGAAGGGCAGCATTATCTTGCAACACACGCACAAGCTCGCCCGAGTTTGCAAAAACAGCACTCAAATCTGGCGTATTCGCATCAGAATTTCGGCCAATAAAAAAACTAAAATCACTACTAAAATCAGCATTATTCGTACCCGATTTCACAGAAAGTTTACGCAATTTCTTCCCCTTAAATCCAACCGCATAAACCTCTCTTTGAGTCGGCGAAACCGCCGCAGCTTGGTAATAAAACTCTTTTCGATCTTCGTTGAAGCCATAAAATTTCGTCACATCAAATTTCCCATGTGTAAGCTGATCGACTGTCTTTCCATTAAAATCAAACAAATATAAATGCCGAAATCCATCCTTTTCGCTGGTAAGCGTAAAAGTTTTCCCGTCCTCCAGAAAATAAAGATTGTCCAAATTTTCGTAATCTAAAAAGCGCGTATTCGTCTCATTATAAAAAACTTGCGAACTACCCGTACTGGAACTAGCCATCAGTAATTCCAATTTATTTTGCAAGCGGTTCAACCTAGCAATCACCAAATTACCCGAACCTCTGGCCCATTTAATCCGAGGAATATACATATCAGTTTCCGTACCCACATCCATCAATTGTTTGTGGGCAGTCTCTAAATTGTAGCAATAAATACTCACCACCGAATTAGCTTCGCCAGCCTTCGGGTATTTAAAACGCGCAACACTAGGGTACAAACCATCGTAAACCTGCATCTCAAACTCCTTCACCCCCGACTCATCGAAACGGTAATACGCCAATTCTTTGCTGTCGTTGCTCCAGGCATAGGCCTGCGAAAAGCCAAATTCTTCTTCGTACACCCAATCTGGCGTACCGTTAATAATTTTATTGCGCACACCGTCGGTCGTAATCTGAGTTTCTACCCCCGACGATAAGTCTTTCACAAACAAGTTATTATCCCTAGTAAAAGCGACCTTTGTACCATCTGGCGAAAACGTAGCCTGTTGTTGTGCACCACTATCCGAGAGCGCTTTTGCCTCGCCCGAAGCCACATCTAAAACCACATATTGCGCCGTAAACGAATGCCTGTAAATCTGATTCACCTTCGTGGAAATCAATAACTTAGAATCCGAAGCGTCAAAAGCATAATCGCTTACATCTTCCACTTTTCCCAAAGGAATTGTCTTTACCACAGCCCCCGTCTGGTAACTTGACACCGCAATGTCGCCCGTCTGCGTAAATGACGAATACAATTTCCCATCGTGCATTGGATTTAGCCCCCACACGCGCTGTGGGTAAAAGCTGTACTTAATTACATCGTCTATCTTGACGAACTTCGTGGCAACCTGCCCACAGACATTCCCCACCATTAAAAACAGGGCGCTAAATGCCCCGAGCATCATTTTTGTTCTCATTCCGTTGTTCGTTAAGTGCATACTTTGGGCTGAATCGACCCTTTTGGCAACCATAATACTGTTAGATTTCGTAGCAGAAAGATACACAATTCCCAAATTGTGGTCAAAAAAAAAGAACAATTAGAAGAAGAATACATTTTACGGTGTAAAAAACACCTCTGCCGCATAATTAAACCCAAATTTCACAGGATCATGCTTTCATACTCATGAAACATGAATTAGCCAGCGCGAAAAAAATAATATTTAGGAGCGGAAGCCCAACTTTTCAAAGATAGGGCTGCTGCCGGCTATCCGCTTGTAGTCCTCGCGTTCGGGTGCGAAATCAACTGGAAGCCTTTGTATTTCAGTCGATTGTCGTCAGCTTGCTGACACCGCATCACACCGCTGTGGGCTACCGCTACTATCCGGGCTAGGCCGTGCGCCACTTTCCAAATTCAAGCCGTAAATTCGCGGGGCAAACGTACCAGTTGGCCTACGGCCATGTGGCCAGTAGGGCAAGCCTTTTGCTTACCGACAAGTCAGCACATCTGCCGCAACTCCCTAGGTGGTAGCCCATTGTATGCCGCGACACATAAGCCTTCGTCCTAAAATAGTACGATATTATATACGCCGCATTAAAATGGAGATTTCAATGTCGATTTTTTTTTTTCACAGAGCGGCCATGAAGTGCAGCGAGAATTATGGAATTAAGTACTGCGTAGTTTTGGGAGAAGTTGTGGCCATCCGCCAAGCCGAAGGCTTGGCGACCGAGCCACATGGCCGCAGGCCAACTACGGCTTTTGCCCAACTTGAGGCTGGCGTGGGTTTGGAAAGTGACGCACGGCCTAGCCCGGATAGTAGCGGTAGCCCACAGCAAACTGACGCAATCGCCTTTTGTACAGTACTATGATTGAAATACTTAGGTGGCCAAGTGGTTTCGTACCCGTTTGCGAGGACTACAAGCGGATAGCCGGCAGCAGCCCTATCTTTGAAAAGTTGGGCTACCGCTCCTAATATTTATTTTTTTCTTCGTTTTTTGGCTTAGCTTTTAATCCGAACTGAATTGGCTTATTTAGAGTCTGTTTTTTTAGTCGATCTCTGCGTTGGATCGAATTTTTTAAATGCTCATTTACAAGTAGTAAACTCCGCTTTAAAAAATCCAATCCGCCTTGACCTCAACTAAAAAAAC
>JBDKHP010000319.1:0-4862 GCA_039797645.1 Bacteroidota bacterium | reverse complement strand
ACAAGCGGATAGCCGGCAGCGGGGCTTATTTGAAATGTTTGGCTTCCGCTCCTAATCATTTTTTTATTTTTTTTTAGTTAGCGATTTTTTGTGGACTGGGGGAAATGAAAAAAGCAGGACGAATCCTGCTTTTTTATGGTGAAACTTGTGGTTTTTTACTGCTGTTGTTTGATGAGATTGAGCGCAGAACCGGCTTTGAACCATGCGATTTGGCCTTCGTTGTAGGTGTGGTTTACGGCGATGGTTTCTTGTGTGCCATCGGCGTGGTGGAGCACCAACGATAGGGCTACACCGGGTGTGAAGGTGGTGAGGCCTAGGAGGTCGAAGTTGTCGTCTTCGCGAATTTTGTCGTAATCGGCAGGGTTTGCGAAGGTGAGTCCCAACATTCCTTGTTTTTTGAGGTTGGTTTCGTGGATTCGTGCGAATGAACGTACCAACACTACGCGTACGCCAAGGTGACGTGGTTCCATGGCTGCGTGCTCGCGCGAGGAGCCTTCGCCGTAGTTTTCGTCGCCTACAACGATGGTGGGTATGCCTGCTGCTTTGTAGGCGCGTTGTACTGCGGGTACTTCGCCAAGCTCGCCAGTGAGCTGATTTTTAACGCTATTGGTTTGGTCGTTGTAGTAGTTTACGGCTCCGATGAGCATGTTGTTCGAAATATTGTCGAGGTGGCCGCGGAATTTAAGCCATGAGCCTGCCATCGAAATATGGTCGGTGGTACATTTGCCTTTGGCTTTGATCAGGAGTTTCATCCCTGTGAGGTCTTGGCCGTTCCAAGGGGTGAATTCTTCGAGCAACTGGAGGCGGCTAGATTCGGGGTTTACTTTTACGACTACATCGCGACCATCGGCTGCGGGGGCTTGGAAGCCGTTGTCTTCTACGGCAAAGCCTTTGGTTGGGAGTTCGAGTCCGCTTGGTGGATCGAGTTTTACTGTTTCGCCGAGGGTGTTTACAAGGGTGTCGGTGATTGGGTTAAAATCCAAACGTCCGGCAATTGCGAGTGCTGTAACGAGTTCGGGCGAGCCAACGAAGGCGTGTGTATTGGGGTTTCCGTCGGCACGTTTGGCGAAGTTGCGGTTGAACGAGTGCACGATGGTGTTCTTTTCTTGTTTTTCGGATCCTTCGCGCGACCACTGACCGATACATGGGCCACAGGCGTTGGCGAATACTTTTGCGCCAATTTTATCGAATGTTTCGATGAAACCGTCGCGGGCGATGGTGTAGCGTACTTGTTCGGAACCTGGGGTGATGGTGAATTGTGCTTTGGCTACAAGGTTTTTGTCGGCTACTTGTTTGGCAAGTGAGGCGGCACGCGAAATGTCTTCGTAGGAAGAGTTTGTGCACGAACCAATTAGTCCGGCTGATACTTCGAGTGGCCATCCGTTTGCGGTTGCCAATGCGCCGATTTCGGAGATTGGTGTGGCACGGTCTGGTGTGAATGGCCCGTTGATGTAAGGTTCGAGTGTATCGAGGTCGATCTCTATTACTTGGTCGAAGTATTTTTCTGGTTCGGCATATACTTCTGGGTCGCCTGTAAGGTCGGGGCGGATTGCGTCGGCCAATTCGGCAACGTCTGCACGGCCTGTAGATTGTAGGTAACGTTTGATGGAATCGTCGTAACCAAATGTAGATGTGGTTGCGCCGACTTCTGCACCCATGTTGCAGATTGTGCCTTTACCAGTGGCAGAAAGCGAGATGGCTCCGTCGCCAAAATACTCTATAATTGCGCCTGTACCGCCTTTTACGGTGAGGATTCCTGCAACTTTGAGGATTACGTCTTTGGCCGATGCCCAACCGTTGAGTTTGCCTGTGAGTTTGATACCAATGAGTTTAGGGAATTTAAGCTCCCATGCCATGCCTGCCATTACATCGACGGCATCGGCACCACCTACGCCAATGGCGATCATGCCTAGGCCGCCTGCGTTTACGGTGTGTGAGTCGGTACCGATCATCATTCCGCCAGGGAATGCGTAGTTTTCTAATACTACTTGGTGAATGATACCTGCACCTGGTTTCCAGAAACCTATGCCGTAACGATTTGATACAGAGGCTAGGAAATTATATACTTCTTCGTTGGTGATATTGGCTGTACTAAGGTCGTTGTCGGCACCTACTTTGGCTTGAATAAGGTGGTCGGCGTGGACGGTTGACGGTACTGCTACTTTGTCTTTGCCTGCTTGCATAAATTGCAATAGTGCCATTTGGGCTGTTGCATCTTGCATCGCCACGCGATCCGGACGAAAATCGACGTAGGATGCGCCACGGCTATATACTTTACCTTCGAAATCGGTGTCGAGGTGGGAGTACAATATTTTCTCTGCAAGTGTAAGTGGTTTGCCTACCAGTTTGCGGGCAGCTTTCACTTTCTCGGGCATTTGCTCGTACAAGCTTTTTATCATTTCAATATCAAAAGCCATATTCTAAATAGTTATTAGGTTTATGCTGTATGGTTATTAAAACTGCTCAGGTGGCAGTAAATATGGAACTCAAAAGTATAAAAAAACTGAATGCCGTGTGCTACAAAATGGTAATATGTTCACTTTTTAATGTGGATTTAAGGCAAAAGTTTGTTTAAAAAACTTAATTAAAAACCTAATTTGGAACAACTTAAACATTGTTGCAGAATAAAGTTATACGCTGCAAAGCTGTAAAGCGGCATCATTTTTGGATTTGCTTGTTCATTAAAATATTATCCATTGAAAAACTTTTAGTGCTATGAAAAATAAATTCATACTTATTGCCTTGGTTCTGTTTGCAACGATTTCGCAAGCACAGGTTAATTTCAGCGAAATAGCATTGGCGCGATTTACTGACGGCGACAATACTGCTGTAGAAGAGAGCAATACCTTATTTGCAACTGCCAAAACAAATCTAATGGAAGCAGAAAGTATTGAGCAACAGTATGCTAAATACAACAATGACAAAAAACGCAAAAAATGGGAAAGTAAAACTGCCAAAGCGAAACAAGCAAGGGTTGACGCTCAGGTTGACAACGGCAATGCGTATGCTAAACTGGCGGGTATTTACCAACGCATTATTGACTCGGGTACGTATTTGTATGAAGACGACCACGCTATTGCAGTGGAGTACCTAAATGAGGGGAACAAAAACATCAAAAAAGCAGAAGCACGTTTCTCGAAATACATCGGACAAAAATCGTCGGCATTTAAAAAAACTGAGTATAAGGCATTGGTGAAAGATTTAGAAATGGCCGAACAGTTCTACCAAACGGCGTTCGCTTCGTATGAAGAGGCCATTGTGGTGCTGAACGACCAGCAACAAAAAAAAGACAAGGAAAATGCGGAATTGCAAGCATGGGAACGCGCTCAATCTAAAAACACAATTGATGGTTTTAAGTCTTATTTGAGTGCAAACCCCGACGGGTTACATGCAGACGAGGCTCGTGCAGCCATTTCAAACCTAGAGACCTTAATTCTACAACAGGCAAAAAAAATAGTTACGTATCGGGTGCAATTGCTTGCCGACCAAAAAGTGTGGGACAAACAAATTATTGCGCAGCAGTACCCTATGCTGAAAGCTACAGATATCGATGAATGGTTCGATGACAAAGACGGCCTGTTTAAGTACTGCACCGCAAAGTTCCCAAACTACGCCAGCGCGCGGGAATTCAAAAACAAGCTTAAAGGCAACAGAACAGATGTTTTTGTAATCGCCTTTATAAGTGGTTATCAGGTAGATATTACCGAGGCCAAAACAGAAACAAACGAAACGCATCTGGTAGATTAAACCCCCTACCCGATTCGGAGAAAAAAGGCTTCCAAATATTTGGAAGCCTTTTTTTTGTTTACCGATACTACTCTGGGAAAACCCTACTACGGTGCACCCTCAGAAAATCGGCCAAAAGTTCGGTATGGTCAAAGGCCAAATTGGGCAAATTGACAATTGGGTGCCACTGTGCGGAGGCCGCATCGTCGCCGCCAACTACAATGGGCGCACTGCCCTGAATTACAGCAAAATATAAGACCGAAATAGTACGCCCCCTGGGGTCGCGTTTAGGATTGCTGGCTACAGTAAACAGCTCGAATTTAAGCCCAGTGAGTTGGGTTTCTTCTTCAAGCTCGCGTATCACCGCTGTTTCGCATTCTTCATTTTCGTTTACAAAGCCACCCGGGAAAGCCCAAAACCCTTCGAAAGGCGGATTCTTCCGTTGAATGAGTAAAATTGAGGGCTTGTTATCGTGCTGTGCAAAAACAAGTGCATCTACCGTAAGCGCGGGGCGCGGATATTCATAAGTGTAAGGCATCAATTAAGTTTTTGTGTCAGTATTACATAAGTTGACAAAATTCTAAAAGCTACAAAGCTTTCCCTTTTGGTGGCGTTTTCTTCAACAAGTATTCCATTTTACTCAGCAAATGAACAATATCAATAGGTTTTGGAATAAAATCGTCGCAACCCGCATTCAAAACCCGCTGCCGATCTTCATACAATGCCGATGCCGTCTGGGCGATAATCGGCAAATGGGGTTGTAACATTTTTATACGCGTTGTAGCCTCATATCCGTCTAATTCAGGCATTTGCATATCCATAAGCACAATATCGGGCTTCTTTTCTGCACACATTTCACAAGCTTGTAAGCCATTTTTTGCCCACAATACCTGAATTTTCGTCTGGGAAAGCCCCTTGTTGAGAATCATATAATTTATCTGATTGTCTTCGGCCACCAGCACCACATAGTTGGCCCAATTATACACATTTCGTTCCCGGTGTTCGTTGGCCGATCGGCTGGGGCTTTGTTGGTCTATTCGAACAGGTACGGTAAGTGTAAAGCTCGACCCTTTACCTAATTCCGACCGAACACCAATGCTCCCACCTAGTAATTCGGCCAACTGTTTGGCGATAGA
>JBDKHP010000318.1:0-3909 GCA_039797645.1 Bacteroidota bacterium | reverse complement strand
CATTTCCGTCCCCACGTGTAAGCGCTCGTTTCAGTATGCCGTTTGTGTAGCTCAAACTAATGGATGCCCCATCGAATTTAAGTTCGCAAACATACTCAATAGGTTCATTTATAGTTTTTTGAATACGCTGATCAAACTCACGTAATTCTTCTTCGGAATACGTATTGCTCAACGAAAGCATCGGATATCTGTGTGCCTCTTGGGTAAATTCGGCAGTACTATCGCTGCCCACCCGTTGCGTCGGAGAGTTCGGATCGTCAAATTCAGGAAACTCATTTTCTAACACTTCAAGTTCTTTCATTAATGCATCGAATTCAATATCAGATATTTCCGACATCGACCGAACATAATACAAGTAGTTGTGTCGGTGGAGTTCCGCACGAAGGGTCTCAATACGCTTTTGGGCAGCATCTTTATTCATTCTATCGGCCATTTGGTTCTTAGATCGTTGCAAAAATAATGTTTCGTTATGTTATTTCTTAATAAAACTCATTTTAAAGCACAGAAAACTTACAATACGCAGCTAGAACTTTGTTTTTCAAGCCATCACAACCAAAAACTCTGGCCGCGCGTCTTTAAAATATCAACCCATTCAAAAATTACACATGAAAAATTACACCTATCAAATCGCCCTCTTCGCCATTATGAGCCTTTTTTTCAAGCTCAGCACCACTGCCCAACCACTCTACGAACAAGTTGCAGTGTACGACAATTATGCCGAAACTACGAACAATTGGCCCACCGGTTCCGACCAACAGAAAGAATCCTTCATTGGTGCCGGGAAGTACTTCTACCAGAACAAAAACAGAAGCCAGGGAATCATTCTCAACCGAAATTTCGAACTCGATTTCAACCGTGATTTCCAGATCGAAACCCAGATTTTACTCACACAAGGCGAATCCAGCATCGGCATCGCACTTGGCGGCGGGCTCGACACCAGCGATTATATGCTGCAAATAGCCCCTCAAAGCCAAGAAGCCTACCTCCGCTACACAAAAAATGGCGAGCGAAATGTGGTCGTCGATTGGAAGAAACTACTTTATCTCAAGTCCGAAAAAACGCCGAACAACTTAAAAATAAAAAAAACAGGCGAAAAAATAAGCTTTACAATTAACGGTATAGAAACCGCAAACATTCCGTTTGTAGCGCCGAGTTCTCGCCGAGTAGGTCTTTACTGCGGCTCGGGCACAACCCTAGAAACCTACCTTTTTAAAATAACCTACCTCCAAACAAATCCCGTTCCCCAGCAAGATGTTGTCTATACAAACACCGACGATATACGGATCGACCTGCGTGAACCCGACCTTCAACGAGGCTTTAAAGTCGCAGAAACAGAAGAGGTTACGGTAGCTGGTTTTGTAAATTCCGACCAGAAAATCACTGAAGTTCTCGTAAACAACCAAGCCGCATTTCTAGGCGACGACGGCTATTTTTCGGTCAAAATTCCGATGTCAAAACTCCAAACCCAAATCGTAATACTCGCCACCGACGCCCAATATCGGAAAGCCCGAAAAATTATTGACCTCGGAACAAGCAAATAAGTAATGGTCAATATGTGGTTCATAATGTGATGCTTGCAGATTTTTAAAGTCGCATCATTTTATTCTTAGCACTTCCAAACGGCATACAAAAGGCATGGCGAAAAAAAACGATGCCTTTTTCGAGCCATCCTTGCGAGAAAAAAAATAGAGTTGGGCTACAGCTCCGAATTCTTATTTTTTTGTTTTTTCGTTCGGTTAGCTGTTTTGGACTTTGGTCTCGATTGTGGTTTGAGACAGAAATCTGGCCGTTGGCTTGATGCGATTATTCTCGTTTCAGTTTCCTGACGTAGAAACATCGCCCTTAAAGCTTGCCTTCGGGTATATGTAGATCCATTCCTTCGGGGCGCGAACGCTTCCAACGTCTGTGAGACCAAAGCCAATATGCAGGGCTTTTACGTATCTGAGCGTCGAGCAATTCTACATATTTTTGGGTGATTTCGTATTCCTTTGTCGAGGCCGGATCTTCGCAGACCAAGCTAAATTCTACTTCATAATGACCACGTTTTACTCGCGTAAGTTCTTGAAAAAGTACGACTTGATTCGTTTTTTTTGCAATTTTTTCCACGCCCACAAAGAAGGAAGTCTCTTGGTTTAAGAACATTGTCCAGAACTTATTGTAGGATTGTGGGGCTTGGTCGCTGGCCATCCACGAACCTGTGAGTTCGCCGTCTTTTGCCATGGCGTAAATAGTCTTGTAGGAATTGCTCATTTCAACACATACGCAACCGAAACGTTCGCGGTGCTTTTTTATGAGGTCGTCGAAGTACGGATTACTCAGTTTCTGGTAAATTGCTAAAAAGGTGTGACTCAGAACGGACGTCATGTTTCCTTGCCAATCTACATTGCCATAGTGGGTTGCATATACCAGTACGCTTTTGCCTTGGTCGTAGTATTTGTTTATAAATTCGGGGTTTTTCACCACCATTCGTTGGTCGGCTTCGGCAGCTGTCATGCTTCCCCATTTAATGGTTTCCACAATCATATCGGCGAAATACTTGTAGAATTCGCGTGCTATTGCTTCAATTTCGGCCTCTGTTTTTTCGGGGAACGAATTTCGAAGGTTTTGATATACAACCTTCTTGCGGTAGCCCACTACATGAAAAACAAGGAGGTAAATGCCGTCTGCAATGAAGTATAACACCACAAACGGTGTGCGCGAAATTATATCCAAAAACACAAAGAGGATACGGTACATGAAACTTTTCATCGAATTATTATGATTTAATGTTCTATTTACTGACGCTTTCTACGTACATATAGGCTCCAATATCGCCAATATCGGGGCGTTTTACCCCATCGAAATCGGTGGCTAAGTCAGTGATTGCCTGTATATAGGGTGTACTGGCTCTGCCCCGAATGGGCGATGTGGTTTTTAGATGGTAGTCGTAAAGGCTTGGGTTTACAAAAATAGGATTTTGGTTTGTGATATTGTCCACAAAACCAGCGTATTTTGCGAGGTCTATTTTTGGGCTTATGCGCAACAAACAATGGTCAAACAGATAGTTAAAGGTGGCGCCTTCTGCGCCGTCGAGTTCAATCTCGTTTTCTAGGGTGCCATATACGATGCAATTGGCAAAGAGTGCGTTTGTAATTGGTCTGAGTTGGGTTTGGCCTTTGGTGTCGGTGTAATAGTTTCGGATACTTAGCGAGGGCGTACTGCGTGTGCTGTAGTACCAATAGTTGGCGAGGGTGCATTGGTAAAACTTGTAGTCGCCCCCAACTTGTAGGGAAACTGCGTAAATACCACAATCGCCTACGATTGTATTTGTGGCTACGATAGAACTGCCCTGTGCTAAAATGCCAATGGCGGTGTGGTGTTCAATGCGCGAATTGTTCAGGCTTAGGCATGGTTTTCCGCTCTGAATGAGGGAGTCTGCACGAATACCGACAATGGCATTTTTAATTTCGGCGTACTCAAAACGGTTGTTTACGCTCCCGGGTAGCAACCAAATGCCATCCCAGAGTCCCGGGATGTCGTCGTACATTTTCTCGGTACGCGCACCCGTGAATACGACGGGTTGGGTTTTAGTTCCCTGGGCTACGAGACTTCCCTTCACATAGAGTCGCGAACCCGATTCGAAATACAGTTTTGTTCCAGACAAAAGCGTAAGTGTTTCGAGGGTGTCCACAAGCATGGAATTGCGGATAAGGTATGGCTTGTCTGCCTTCCACACGGCTGTTTTAAGAATTTGTTGGTTTACCAAATGAACATCTTGTCCGTAGGCCATCAGTTTTACGTGTTGCAGGTTGCCATTCAGCTCGAAGGTTACGGAATCTCGTACCAGTACGGGGGTGTCCGTCCCATTGGGGTCGATGGTTAATTCTACGAACACATACAAGCTGTCGTTTGGAGCCAAGGTTTCGTTCG
>JBDKHP010000317.1:0-2586 GCA_039797645.1 Bacteroidota bacterium | reverse complement strand
TCTCTTTTGGCAGAAAAATCTCTGCTCTATCGCCTAATGACGCGTACAAATTGATATACGCCTGTGCTTCAGAGCGGACAAATGCTTTAGGCTCACCACTTATTTGCATAATCTGTCAAGGTTATTTATTGTGTTTATATTATGTCTGTTAGTACGTTGCAAATATAAAAAATTAATGCCAAATGGCAAAGGTTCATTTACATATTGCAATTATTTTTCAATAAATTTTAACTAATAGTAAGCAAAAACATATATTAATGTTTCATTATCGTATATTTTTGCTTTTAATACTATCAATCTGAAAGTATTGTGAAATCCTGCGGCATTTTCATAGCTTTTCTACCCATATTTTTCGTAATTACAAAATAAACCATACTGCCTAAAATGCTGTTATTTAGCACGATAACAATATGTAAAACAGCACTATTCTTTTTAGTTTTAGCCCATTTTCTTAGCAGAATCGCCTAGCTCTCCTCATAGCTTGAATTCGATTGTTTAGAACCAATCTAAATAAGATTTTCCTTTCGCCCCCCCATATTCCGAAGTCGAATGAATAATTAAACAAACAAAATCCTGAATCCTCCCACACAATTACGGGGGGGCATTTGAAATATTAATTTTTATCCGAATTAATTTCAAAGCATTTTGGGACGCAATAGCCACGATCCTGATCAACTGCAGGCTATGCCTAAGGCACGAAATAACCTGTTAATAAAATAACAGTTACAAAGTATAAGTACACAATTCAGGAACCGTTTCCAATACGTATCGAACTGTACTCAATCGAAACATCGACGTTGCCCCAAAGAAAAAAGAAAAAAAAGGATTAAAATAAAGATAAGGAGCTGTAGCTGAACAATACTTGTAAAGGCGGCTACCGGCTCTTGGCTGTAGTCCTCGCGAGGGGACGAAATCACTTGGCTGCCCACGTATTTCAATGTAGCTCCACAATAAAGGCAACCGCGTCACGTCGCTGTGGGCTACTTGCCGCGATCCGGGCTAGTTGAGACGGCTGCTCCATCTTAGACGCTGTAAGTACGCGGGGCAAAATAGCCAGTTGGCCTTTGGCCATATTATATTACACGAGTCCGCAGCATCCCAAGGCTATCAACAAACTAAAAAGCAATCACCCAACAATGAAACTCCAAAAATTTGGAATATCGCAGCCCTAACTACCCCGATGCTCCATCAAAGAACCTGCTTCACCCGAAGTTCAAAGCTCAAAAAAGGCCTCTGGGAAGATAAGGGAAGGCTCACAAAATCTTCGTAAAGTAAAAAAAGTGCAGATTGTTTAGCGGACAAGGGCGATTCACCCTTACTAATAAGTGGCAATTCAGACGACTTAATGGGTACACTATCTCTATCGAACCAAACGATCTGAAGTGTGAGTTTATTCACAGGTGTTTCGCCTGCATTTTGTAGGCGAAGTAGAATTTTATGCGTAATGGTCTGCGTGTTAGGTTCTTGGCCGCGTAATTCTTTGCGGATGCTAAAATTCAGCGATTCAAACGCTCCTTTTGGGCATTCCCAAGAGATATTGGCCGGCGGATCAATCTTGAACTTTCTGGAATTTTCGGAGTCCTCAACCACCTCAAGGCTAACCACTACTTTAGCTACCCGTTCAATCTGGGGCAAAGAAATAGCCCCCCACTGTGTATCGTTGCGAAAATAAAAGATTTCGCCACTTGCCAAACTCATTTCTTGAGGCATCCATGGCCAGTAGAATGTTTCTCCAATAGCATTCCCTTCGCAATCTAAACAAGTAACTACGAAATGAAATTCTTTTAAATCCCGCGCCGAATTCACAAATGTGCAATGAAATAACACATCGATACTTCTTCCCGAATCTGCAAATTGATGCACTACGGTTGCTTTTGAAAAATCAATCTTCAGGTTACTATTCATCCCTGCGGCATTTATCTCAATCGGCAGGTCGTATTGAATGCCCGAAAGGTTTTCGGTGGTGGCTTGTGCAGGGAGCGCATGGATTTTGTAACTCGAAAAAAACAGGAGAATAATAAAGAGTATCTTGAACGGCAGTAGCTTGAGTCTGGAACTGAAGCTACTTATTGGTGTTGTATTGTCCCTCGCTCGGTCTTTATGTTGAATCCGAATGTACATACGGCTCAATGGTAGCGTTAGGCACTGGTACAAATTGCCGCCAAAATTTATGTGATTTTCAATCGGGTTCATATACAACTTGCTTACGGGTTTAGCTTATTAAGAATAGCTCGTGTAGATATTTATCCGATTGTCCACCTTTTGTAAATTGAATTTACATCGCGGAGCGTTGCTAACATGCGAAAATTTTTAAATTACTTTTCCAAAACGCACGTACATACCATAAAGTTACAGCTAGTATCGTTTTTTTTGAATATCGAAGCAATACATATTGGCCAGTTGGCGAGGAGTGTCTTCGCTTGGGACGCAACATGGACGAAGGCTAACTGTTAGATTAACCCCCAGCGACTATGGCTAGGTTTGGAAAGTGGGTCGCGGACTAAACCGTATTGCTTCACCAATCGCATAAGTTGGAACTCTAGTTAACAGATCAACGCGGTATCCGAAAGGCTTGTTTTCTCATTA
>JBDKHP010000316.1:0-5528 GCA_039797645.1 Bacteroidota bacterium | reverse complement strand
TATCA
Organism: Bacteroidota bacterium; assembly: GCA_039797645.1. Lineage (GTDB taxonomy): Bacteria > Bacteroidota > Bacteroidia > Bacteroidales > JBDKHP01 > JBDKHP01. The sequence goes on along the minus strand of JBDKHP010000316.1, from coordinate 5,523 downwards.
GGTTGTCTGTTACTTGTGCGCCAGGTATGATTTTGAGAATGTCGTTTATTTTTTTCTCGTCGGCTTTTTTGACTCCTTTGAAGACCAATTTGGAGACACGCGGACGTTCTTGAAGTTGAAACACCAAATTGATTTTATTTCCTTCAAGCTTTTCCATGAGAACTTTCACCTCTGAAAAGAGTCCTTGTTTCCATAATTTCTCAATTGCTCGGGTTGTTTCGTCGCCAGGTATCTCTATGGTTTGGCCTTTGGTGAGTCCGGAGAGCTGAATCAAGGCGTTCTGATCCAGGTACCTTACCCCTACAATTTTAATATCGACCACTTCGTATTTACGAGGTGTAGCATAATCAACCAACTGAATATTCTCATAGGTCTGAGCTACAGTAGGGAAGCTATAAAAAACTAAAAGCAAAGCCAATAGCTTTGCAAAGTTGGTACAGAGTTTCTTTTTCAGAGATAACATCTAAGAAGCTTTATTTCGTATGTATCGGTACAGCCACAAAATGATCTGTTTACCTTAATTTTGGTGGGCAAAGCTAAAAAATCTATATGAATATCCGTTTGATCTTATGCAAAATAATGTTAAACCCTACTATGGGCTTTTTGCTAAAAATGAACGATTTACACCATTTTTACAAAGCAATACGGTTTGTTTTTTAATCCTTACACACTGCACAAAATTAGTAAAAACCGTGTATAACCCACATCAATCGTAGGCCAAGTATTAAAAAATATGCGCTGTGCCTAGGCTTGTTTAGATGGTTAATAAATGCTAAGGTCCCTAATTTGTGTGTAAATTCCCATTAACTTTGTATCACTTTTTTAAATCTGCACAGGTGAGAATAGTTATTACAATTTGTATTTTCGTGGGTATATTGAGCAATTCGTTGGCTCAGAAGCACGAGAGTTTGTCGAAAATCTCGGTACGACTTCTTGATGAGAAATCGCAAAAGCCTATAGAGGGGGCGCATGTGATAAATATTTCGCAACACTTGGGTACGATTACCGATAGTATTGGGGTGTTTGAGATATTTGCCTCTGTGGGCGATACCTTACGATTTTCGAGTTTAGGCTACGAAACGGTAACGGTTCCAGCGATTCGTTTTTTTGGTTTTTTATCTAAATTGACCTTCAACTTGCGTCCGAAAACATATGAATTGCAGCAAGCCAATGTGTTTGCTTTAACTTGGAAAACCTTTAAGGATAGTGTTATTCAGCGGGTTGTTCCGGAGGAGGAGTGGCGCGACAAACGCTGGATTGAAAAGATTTTTACTACCGAACAGTTGAGCGATTTGAAGTTTATGGGGCCTAAGGGTATCCCGATTAACTATACTTCGCACGATGAGGCTCAGAAGCTTATTGTGAAGGATCTTATTGCGAAGGATCAACGGGTTAAGGCGCTTCAGGATCGGGCGGATACGCTTACGGTGGGGCAAATTACGGGGCTTCAGGGCGAGGATTTGCGTAAGTTTTATAGTACGCTGAGTTTCGATACGGATTCTTTGCGGAGTTATAACGACTACCAGCTTATGCTTTTTGTGAAAAGACAATTCTCGCTGTACCAATCGAAGTTGGATGCCCCAAAGTGAAGCCTTAATGAATCGGTTTGGGCTTCGGACTTGCGACATAGGTTAAAAATGGCTAAGTGAAAAACTGACCCATTGCTTTTGTTTTTTTACTGACGTTTCAATTGGCAAGCTGATGTCCTATTTGGGGTGCGCATTGCCCGAACAGTTTTTTGTTCTTCACGCGATTTTAGGGGTTTGTGGCTAAGCGCATTTTGGTCTGTGTGTTGGTGTGTGGCATTCCTCTGGAATAGGTAGGTGGCAATGCGTCTCATGGCCGGAGGCCAAGCAAAAGGGTTTGTTTTGCGTACCTACGGCGTTGGAAACGGCGCGGCGTCCCAACTAGCCCGGATAGTAGCGGTAGCCCACAGCGGCGTGATGCGGTGTCAGCAAGCTGATGCGATTCGACTGAAATACAAAGGTTTCCAGTTGTTTACGTTCCCGAACGCGAGGACTACAAGCGGATAGCCGGTAGCAGCCCTTACAAATATTGTTGGGCTACAGCTCCTTATCTTTATCCTTTTTTTTCTTTCGGTTGGTGTTTGACTTTATTTGGAAATGCCCCGATCTGGCTGTGCTCGGTATAGATCGGGGCTTGGTTTGTTGTGGTTTTATATGCTTGCTTGGGCTTTGCGTCGGCGTTTTTCTTTGGTGATAAGGCTTAGCTCACGGCCTGTTTGTCCGGCTACTGAGGTGTTTTCCTCTACTCTACGGAAAAGGTAGGGTAGTACGTGCTTTACTGGGCCATAGGGAATGTATTTGGCGACGTTGTAGCCTGCATGGGCGAGGTTGAAGCTGATGTGGTCGCTCATGCCGTAGAGTTGGGCAAACCAGCAGCGGGGGTCGTTTGGGGCTATTTGGTGGGTGGCCATGAGTTGGGTCATGTAGAGGGAGCTGTGTTCGTTGTGGGTGCCGTTGAAGATGGCAATTTGCTCGATATGCTCGATGCTGTAGCGTATGGCTTCGTTGTAGGCTGTGTCGGTTTCGGCTTTTGTGTGGTGTATTGGGGAGGGGTAGCCGTGTTCTTGGGCGCGTTTGCGCTCGCGTTCCATGTAAGCACCTCGTACGAATTTAGCACCTAGCCAGTAGCCTTGGGCTTGGGCTTTGGCGTGGGATGCTTTTAGGTACGCGAGCCTGTCGGTGCGGTACATTTGGAAGGTGTTGAAGACGATGGGTTGTTGGGTGTTGTAGCGGGCCATCATTTGGTCGGTTACGGTGTCGATGGCGTATTGGTATTTTACGTCTTCGGCGTCGATCATGATGCGGACACCTAGGCTGTGTGCTTTGGCACAGAGTGTTTCGACACGTTGTTGGAAGAGTTTCCACTCTATTTCTTGTTGCGGACTGAGCGTGGCTTGGGGGCTTACTTGTTCCAGAATGTAGCTGGGGGCGAAGGCGGTGGGTTTGAATACGGCGAAGGGGATGTTGGGGTCTGTGGCTGCATTTTCGATGGTGCGGAGGGTTTCAGCGAGAGCTGCTTGTATGCCTTGGGTGCTGTCTGAGCCTTCTACGGAATAGTCGAGGATACCGCTGACGGTGTGTTGTGCGATGCTTTGCACTACGGGCTTGCATTCGTCAATGGTTTCGCCGCCTACGAAGTGGGCATAGACGGTGGGTTTTATGATCCAGTTTATGGGCAGGTGCAGTGCCAGGGCTGTGCTGATTCCGTAATTGCCGAGTGCTACGACGGCGTTGCTGGAGATTGTTTTGAAAAGCAAGTAGGCTCGATTTAGATCGGTGTTGCTCATGCGGCGAAAGGCCACCTCGGTGTTGTCAAAAGACATCATAAGATAAATTGTTTAATGTGTAATTTTTGGTTTTAACTGTGTGTTGCGTATTGCTTTGGGCTAGAAGTACTTCTTTGTTTTGTTTATTTCCTGAATATTAACACTTTGCGTTTTCTGTTAAAGGAAGTGATGTGGCTTCTTCCAAAGCATTTTAATAATTGTTACTTTTGTGCGAGACCTATACATACATCAATGATTGCCTGTTTGCTGAAGTTTGGAGCAGAATCTACATTGCTAGATTTTGCGAAGTGGTTGCGGTTTTGCGTTTCGGCTTCTTTTTCCAATCTCTTACTTGTTATACGGATTGCTTGTTGTTGGGGTGAAATTTATTTTTTTAAGAGTTAAAATTCTATACAAGTAATATCTGTAATGCTATGCAAATTAGTTCTTTAGATTCAGTTGTACTCATTGGTGAGCCACTGGAAAAATCGTTTGAAGCAGTATTAAAAGCCTGTAAACCAGAACGTATTTTCGTACTCACCGACGAGAACACGCTTGTACACTGCCTTCCTGTGTTACAAAAAGTGAAGGGGCTTCGTGAAGCGCCTGTTTATACTATTGGTGCTGGCGAGGATCATAAATCTATCGCATCGGCTGAAAAGATATGGGACTTCCTGACACAAAATCATGCTGACAGACATTCCCTGTTGGTGAATTTAGGTGGTGGCATGGTGGGCGATTTGGGTGGTTTTGCAGCTTCAACGTTCAAGCGAGGGATGGACTTTGTAAATATCCCAACGACCTTGCTTGCCCAAGTTGATGCCTCTATTGGGGGCAAATTGGGTGTGAATTTCGCTGGCTACAAAAACCATATCGGCATTTTTGGTGCGCCTAAATTTGTTATTGTTGTGCCTGAATTTCTCGAAACGCTCGACAAAGATAATATTCTTTCGGGCTATGCAGAAATGCTTAAACATGCACTTATTTATAGTGCTGAGCATTGGCGCAAACTCAAAGAGATTAAACTCGATGATGCTTCGATTGATCTGAAGGCTTTGGATAAGTTAATAACGAAGTCAATATTAATAAAGAATGACTTTGTTCAAAAGGATTTTCGAGAAAAAAACATTCGTAAAGCCTTGAATTTTGGGCATACAGTTGGCCACGCAATTGAGAGTATGCTGATAGAACGGGGTACGCCTATTTTACATGGTGCTGCGGTGGCGCATGGATTGGTATGTGAGTGTTATTTGTCTTACAAAAAGCATGGTTTGCCCCTGGCGTTAGTTCATGAAATTCGGCAGTTGGTGCTTTCTAATTACGGTGTAATTGACAATTTAGCGTCGAATTTCAATTTGATTATGTCGCTGATGAGCCACGATAAAAAGAACGAAAACGCCCGGATTAACTTTACCCTTATTAGTGGTTTTGGCGATGTAGAGATTAATCAGATTTGTACTGAGGCCGATATTAAAGAGGCTTTGGTGTTTTATAATGCAGAGTAAGCTTGAATGGATAAATACGCAATTGTTCTAGCCGGCGGAAGTGGGTTGCGGATGGGGAGCGAGATTCCAAAACAGTTTATTGTGTTGCACAATAAGCCTATTTTGCAGCATACGATAGAACGTATTGCAAGTTTCTTGCCCGAAATTCAGATTGTTCTTGCATTGCCACAAGGGCATATTTCGTACTGGGAGTCGCTTGTTGAAACGTATGCTTGCAAAGTAGCTCATACGATAGTTCCGGGTGGAAATACGCGTTTCCACTCGGTGCAAAATGCCCTGGCTGTGTTGAAAACCGAAGGAATTGTTGCGATTCACGATGGTGTGAGACCCTTGGTAAGTAAAGAAGCGTGGTTGGCTTGTATGGAGGCAGCGGAGGTTTCTGGTGCGGCTATTTTGGTGACAGAGCTTACGGATTCTATACGTGTTCTGGACGGCACTGGGAGTACTGCATTAGACAGATCTGCATACCGACTGGTGCAAACCCCTCAAACATTTAGGACTCAGCTTGTGAAAGAAGCTTATAGGCAGGCATATAGCGACAAGTTTACTGACGATGCTTCGGTGGTTGAATCTTTGGGCTATTCAATTGAGCTTGTAACGGGGAATTCAGAGAATATAAAGATTACCAGAAAAAGTGACTTGCTTGTTGCGGCTGATTTGCTGAGGGAATAATTACGGGTATAGTATAAACAAAAAAAGCAGTTCCGAAGACCTGCTTTTTTTGTT
>JBDKHP010000315.1:0-3275 GCA_039797645.1 Bacteroidota bacterium | reverse complement strand
CATTGCAGAATCTTCGGCGAGGAGCGTTTTCTCAAATTGAGCAAAAGCTGTTTCAAGCTCGGCCCTGTTGTCCTTGGATTCTGGCCAATACGGAATACTTATTTTTAGAAGCAGCAGCGCTGTAAATGCAACCATGAGCAGATAAAAACCCGAACGGTGCTGCCTCGAAATGCCACAGATTTGCAAAAATGCACCAAGTTGAACGCGAATTGATTTGTAAATACGGTTCTTCATTTTCAAACATAAATAAAGGACTACATTTGCGAAACCTTAGTACGACTGTTCTTTGGTAAGCGTTCCTTTTTCGTCGTAAAATTTCCATTTTCCCGACGGACGACCCGCTGTATATTCACCCTCGTATTTCAGCTCGCCGTTGAGGTACCATACTGTTACAGGGCCTTGCATTACGCCATCTTTGTAGCTTTCTTCCATCCATTTTTTTCCGTCTTCTTTAAAGTAAGTCCACACGCCGTCCCGTTGTCCGTTGGCAATACCGCCTTCCATTTCTACTTGAGCGTTGGGGTATAATCGAGTTTCGCGTGTTACGACCTTCGCATCGCCCTTATATTCAATGCCGTTGAGTTTCATGGGCGAGCCGTCTGGGTAACTGGCCACAACTTCTTGCTCAAGTTCTGTTTTGCACGAAGCCCCAACCAAGAAAAGGCCACATACACAAAGCATTACTAAAAATTTAATACCTCTCATATCAAAATCAGATTATATTTATTTTTTCAAAAGAATTTATATGGTATATTCGTGAATTAATTCACAAAACAAAATGCAATACAAAACGGCAGCAATAATTAGGATTATTCAGATTTCGCTTCGTTCTTTTTGCGCAACTTGCTTTCTTTTACCTCTTTGGTGAAACTAAGCCTATAAATAAGAATCCCGACCGTAATGCACGCATGTAGCGCAAACAAAAAAGCGAATAAATAAATAATCCAATCGCCGCCATCTCTCATAGTTTGGTTTTTTGAATATTGGCAAAAATAATGTAAATTAACAGCCCATAAGCGTCTTGGCTTCGGTATAAGCAAGCTACCGAAAAATTCCGAATTCAAGAGTTCTATCAGAAAATTAATTTCCGTACGATTCAAATTCAAGCACAAATTTATTAAAATAAATGAGTAAGCAAGTTCGTATATACCCAACCGCTACCGACATAGAAGCAGCCTCCAGACGCCTCAAAGGACTTATCCACCGGACACCCGTATTTGAAAGCAAAGTACTCAATGCACAATTTGGCCACGAGTTACACTTTAAGGCAGAGAGTATGCAAAAATCAGGTTCGTTCAAATTCCGAGGCGCACTCAATGCCCTACTTATTCAACCCCGATCTGTGTTGTTGGCTGGTGTTGCCACACACTCCTCTGGTAACCATGCCGGAGCATTGGCCAAAGCCGCCGGTATTCTTGGCATAAAAGCATACGTAGTAATGCCCACCAGCACAACCCTTACCAAACGAAAAGCAGTAGAAGGCTACGGAGCCGAAATTATTTATTGCGAGCCCACACTTGCAGCCCGCGAAGCTACGCTCAACGAAGTGTTGGAGCGCACCGGCGCATTTTTTATACACCCCTACAACAATTACGACGTTATATGTGGCCAAGCCACTGCCGCCTACGAACTTCTGGAAGACTACAACCTCGATTACGTAATCGCCCCCGTAGGCGGAGGCGGCTTGCTCAGCGGCACAGCCTCTGCCGTGCATTTTTGGGGCAAAGGCTGCAAAACAATCGGCGCAGAACCCTCCCGAGCCGACGACGCCTACCGTTCCTTCACCACGGGCAAACTCCAGCCAGCAATCGACAATCCCGGTACGCTTGCCGACGGGCTGCAAACAAGCCTGTGCGAACTCACCTTGGGCATAATTCGCCAACGTGTGAGCGGAATCGTACGTGTGAGCGAAGAACAGATCATTACCGCCATGCGCCTACTTTTCGAGCGACTCAAAATCGTAGTAGAACCCTCGGCGGCAGTACCTTTAGCTGCCCTTTTGCAGCACAACAACATACCCGACAGCTCGCGCATCGGCATCATACTATCGGGCGGAAACACCGATCTCGACAGGCTGCCGTTTCTTTAGCCAAGCCTTCGCCAGCACAAAAACAAGGCGAACGAAAAAATAAAAAATAAGGATTAGAAGCTGTAGCCCAACAATATTTGTAAAGGCGGCTGCCGGCTCTTAGCTGTAGTCCTCGCGGACGGGAACGTAAACAACTGGCCATTAGTGTATTTCAGTCGCAAGCCATCTGCTTGTCCGCGCCGCATCACCCCGCTGTGGGCTACTTGCTGCGATCCGGGCTAGTTCCGTCGGCAGCTGTATTGGTAACGCCGTAGGTGCACTGGGCAAGCCGCGTCAGTTGGCCTTTGGCCATGTTACGACATCGCACTCCAAGCCTACGGCTTGCCTGAATAGCACCCTGCTACAACCAATACGACACTGACAAAAAGAGACTGACTGAAGTTCGAACTCGTAGCCTTCCGTATTTGCGGTGCGATTTTGGGTTGCACTCCGAACGGGAATGCTCGTACGTCATAAAACAGCACTGTCGTCAATTATCACCTCGAACGACATCGGGACGAAACTGAAGCGGCGAAAACGCCACATGGCCGCAGGCCAAAGAAAGTGCTTGCCCCGCGTACTTCCGGCGTTACAAATGCTGCTGCCGACCGAACTAGCCCGGATAGTAGCGGTAGCCCACAGCTGGCGAACGGACGTATCCGTGTATGAAAGTGTTGGATTGAAAAACAATGCAGCCTACTGACGACGCACCCTCCAGCGAGGACTACAAGCGGATAGCCGGCAGCAGCCATTACAAATTTTGTTGGGCTACAGCTTCTAATCCTTATTTTTTTTCTACACGGCTGGTTTTTTCTTTCGGTTCGGGTGGCTGCGGCAATTGATTGGGCTAAATTCGACACGTTTCTTTTTTATAATCGAATTCGTACCAATCCTTGGGTATGACGCACAATGTATCCGATTTCGCCACTTACATTAAACGACCGACAACCCAAGGCTTGCTTTTTTGCAACCGGCGAAACAGCCAAAACATTCATTTACTGTTTTTTCTGCATTTCTGTAAGTTCTTGACGAAAAAATCACGAAATTTGACGCTTATAAATAAGGTAATTAGTATTGTGTCGTGTTTTAATGCTTCATGTTGTATCGGTACAATACTAAAGGGATTCGAATTTAGGTATCAGACTATCTGTCACAAACCATAGAAAATTAAATACTCTGTTCGCATGAGGATACATTTTATTGCCAT
>JBDKHP010000314.1:0-12705 GCA_039797645.1 Bacteroidota bacterium | reverse complement strand
TGCTCTATGGCTAGGCTCAGGGTAGTTTTTGCCTCTTGTGTTTTGCCTTGCGCCATAAGGATTTCGGCCTTGGTATCCAACGCATTGTAATAATCGGGCACAAAAGAAAGTGCTAAACTTACATTAAAACTGGCTTGGGCATACTCGCCAGCTTTGTATTGTTGCCAAGCGTCTTTATTGAATCGTTGCGCCAACAAGCTCGCTGCCTGCTTCCATTCGGCACGGCTTAGTGAGCTTTTTTGGGCAATATCGGCAATGGCTTTTTGTTGTGCATCACCAAACTCATCGCCACGCATTTGTATGCTACGTTTTTCCACGATGTTTTTTTGCGATGTTTCTAGGGGCAAATTTTGCGCTAATGAAACGGTATCGGTTTTTGCGCTTTCGGGTGCGGCTTTGGAATCTAAACCTATATTGGTAGAAACGCCTGCGGCTTCTTTCATGTCTTCTAAAGCCAAACTGGGGCCACCACTCCAAATCATGGCAATAATTACGGCTGCACCAAAAAGCGCAAACACAGTTCCGGGAGCAGCATTCGTGAGTTTTAGCTGTATGTCTTTGCCCATGGCAATTTCTGCATCAGTACCCTTGCCAACTTCATTAGTTATGGTTTTTACTTCTGCCAAGCGAATAAATAACCGAAAACCCCAATAAATACTCAATACCCCAGCGGCAACTATCGCCAAGCGATACAAAATGAGGTAGATAATAAACGAACTAAAAATATCCATCGTGCTAAATTTTACTGATATATTGCGTAAAAATAATTTAATTCGGGAATATTCGGCGTATGGCAATATAAAAAAGTAGATCCTCTTTCTTGGTATACCGTGTGTTCGGATTTTGGAAATGGTGCTTTGTCGTTGCGGTGTGGCAGTTTCCTCCCACCGAGGGCGTAAGCCCTCGGTATGGGTGCGTTTTGCAATGCGCTGTTCTACTGCAAAATGCTTAATTTCAGATATTTGTGCTGTTTGGTGCGCCCCACCCCGGCCTTCGGCCACCCCTCCGACGGAGGGGAATTTGCTGGCGCGTGATCGTCTCCGTTTACTTGCATTGCACTTTGCTTGGTGCAGGCTTCGACTCCGCTCAGCCAGCTTCTGTTTGGAGGGGTTTTGTGTGTGGTATTGTGTGACGCTTTCAAGCAGGGAGGCAGGACAGTTCGAGATCTGTCCCTAGGGATGCGTTTTCAGTATGGACGAACCGCTGCATCATGGCCGCAGGCCAACCAACTACGCTGGTATTGCGTGCTTACGGCGTGGGATTGGAAAGGGGGCCTTCGGTCTAGCCCGGATAGTAGCGGTAGCCCACAGCGGTGTGGGGAAGCGGCAGCAAACTGATGGTTTTCGATTGAAATACAAAGGTTTCCAGTTGATTTCGTTCCCGAACGCGAGGACTACAAGCGGATAGCCGGCAGCGGGGCTTATTTGAAATGTTTCGCTCCCGCTCCTTATCCTTATTTTTTTTCTTTTTCTATCGGTTGGTTTTTATTTTATTAGATTGGAGATGGTTTTGAATTCGGGCGCGGTGGAGTCGCGAAGTAATTCAAAGAGAATGGATTCGGTGGTGGTTATGTAGGCACCTTCTGCTCTGAGACGTTGGATGGCAATTTGCTTATCGTTCTCGTTGCGCGAACCGACGCAGTCTTCTACAATTACTGGGGTGAAACCTTGTTCGAGGAGGTCTATGGCGGTTTGTAAAACACAGATATGCGACTCAATGCCTGCAATTAGTGCAAATTGCCTACGGGTTGCAAGCATATTTGCCATAAAATCAGTCCCTTGGCAACAACTGAAAGCACGCTTTTCTAGATAATTAAAGCCTGCAAAAACGTTTTGTATGTCAGGATGTGTCATTCCCAGCCCTTTGGTATATTGCTGGGTCACAAGGGTAGGTATCCCGAGAGTTTGAATTCCTGAAAATAATGTAATACAGCGCGTTAATAAGTTTTCGTTCTGATAAATGTGGGGCAGTAATTTGTCTTGCATATCGATACATACTGCGACTACATTTTCTTTTAAAATTCTCATGATCGGTGTGTGTTAGGTGTGAAATATATTAGTCAGCAAAATTAAAAATTGTTAGCCTACACAACGTACTTTTTTTGTAATTTAGCTTTGCGAAGATTATTTCCGTCCTAATCAGAATATCTAAATAAAAATGCATTATTATTGATGTGGTTTTATTTCTGCCTACGCCAATTTGTGGTAAGAATAAACGTGGCGGTTGTGAAATACTGAGATGGATTGGGTAGAAAAATAACAAGCAGAATATCAGACAGAATACCAAACCCTTGCTCTTCAAACAATTCCGAACATGAGTAGGATGGTAAATGCGCAAACAACTAGCTTAAACACAAGTAGTAAGACTTAATAATAAAGCATCGACTCTATGAAAAATCAATTGGCGACATTATCCAAATTCAACATCTTTGTTTGGCTTTTTCTATTTGTCGTGGCTTCGTGTGGAACGGATAATAATAAGTTATCCGAATCGGAGACAGACAGCCTTAGAAAAACAAATTCCCAAGAGACATCGGGATATGATAAAAAGGGACACAAAAGTGTATTTTACACGAAATACAAGCTGCCGCTCCCGGTTGAATTATACCTCGCTCTGAAGGATGAAAGAGTGCCTTACAACAAAAATATTCTTTGCACTCTAGGTAACGCAGACCTTGCTGTAACGAGTGTGAGTAAGGCAATTAACCTCGGATTTTACTCCTCGGATCTCGCGTATTGTACAGTTTTTGAGCAGAATAAAGATGCAGCTGACTATTTTGAGATTACAAAGAGATTGAGTGAAGATCTCAAGATTAATGTGGGCTATTCTCAAGAAACAGTAGATCGCTTCCATCGGAATATTAATAACTCTGATTCGCTCTACGCTATTTCTTCGGAAAATTACTGGAAAACATGCGATTTTCTGGAAGAAACCCAGCATATTAATGTACTACCTTTTATTATTGTGGGTAGTTGGGTAGAAAGTATGCACTTGAGTATTCATGCGATTGAAAAGGCTCCGAACAATGAAGATTCTATACGGAATCGGATTGCGCTTCAGAAAGAACCGCTTGCGAATCTTATAGAATATCTTTATGCCACACTGGTTGATATTAAAGTTTTTAAAATAAACCAGGATATTCAGCGTATTGTAAAGGAGTTACTCGATCTTCAAAGTACTTACGATCAGTTCGGTACAAATCCTGAAGGGGTGAAAATTACGAAAGCTCAATTCGATTCGATTTCTGAAAAGGTTAGTAAAATACGGTATGAGTATATGCGGATGAACTAAGCTTTAGAAGTTTATTTACAAAAAAAGCTAAGCAAGAGCTTAGCTTTTTTTTGTTCTGCGACTATGACAAACGGTTTTTAAAGTCCAAATAACCAAATTCGCGAATCAATTTAAACTCATTGTCCTCGGTATAAATGAGAATAGTTGGATGGGTAACGCCGTTAAAAGTCGTTGTCTTTACCATCGTATAGTGTATCATATCCAGAAACACCAGCTTATCTCCTACTTCTAAAGGTTTGTCGAAGGCGTATTCAGCATGAAAATCGCCAGCCAAACAGCTCACTCCGCCGAGTCGGTAAAGGTGTTTTCCGTCTGTATTGTGCAATTGAGGATCCGTTACACCCAATATTCTAGGCCGATATGGCATTTCTAAAGTGTCGGGCATATGTGCTGTAAATGAGGTATCTAGCATTGCCGTGGTGATACCTTTGCGCGTTACTATGTCGAGTACAGAGGCAACCAAGACCCCGGTTTCCCAAGCAATTGCACTCCCAGGTTCTAGTATAATATGCAAACCCCACTTTTTCTTGAATTCTGAAAGAATTTGTATTGTACGTTCAATATCATATCCCTTGCGCGTGATGAGATGCCCCCCGCCCATATTTATCCATTTAAGATTGGGTAGAAATTTAGCATATCGTGTCTCAAAGGCAGCGATTACACGTTCCAAATCTTCAGCCCCCGATTCACACAATGCATGAAAGTGCAACCCTTCCACACCAAGTGGAAGGGTGTCACCAAGTTCATCGGAGTCGATACCTAAACGAGATCCATTCGCACAAGGGTTGTATAAATCTACCTCAACAGGTGAGTAACCAGGGTTTACCCGCAATCCGCAAGAAATGGGAGGATCAAAAGCCTGCACAACTGGAAACCAACGCGCAAATTCGGTGAGTGAATTGAACGTAATGTGACTACTGTATGCAAGCAATTCGTTAAACTCGTTGGGTAAATATGCAGGCGAATAAGTATGTGCCTTCACGCCAAACTCTTCAAAAGCCAAACGCGCTTCAGCCAAAGAACTCGCAGAAGCTCCCTTTAAATACTGAGCTACAAGCGGAAAAGTACTCCACATTGCAAACCCTTTAAAAGCTAAAATAATATCAATGCCTGCACGTTCTTGTATAACTGCCAAAAGCTTTAAGTTATTTCGAAGAAGTGATTCGTCCAGTACAAATGCGGGTGTGGTAAGCTGTGTTATGTTCATCTTGTAGAAACAATTAAATAATTCGATCAATTTCAAAATAATTGGAAAGTGGGGAAACTTAAAAAATAAAAAAGATCAGCATTCTGAAATAATAAAGACACGTAAAATTACAAAAAAAAAGAGCCCCTTTTGGGAGCTCTCAAAATTCTAAAAAAAAAAAAGATTAAGCCTTGTTGCTGTCAACCAATTGAGCAGCACCACCCAATTCTTCTTCAATGCGAAGAAGTTGATTGTATTTAGCCATCCTGTCGGAACGACTCAATGAACCAGTTTTAATTTGTCCTGAATTTGTAGCAACTGCAATGTCCGCAATGGTTGAATCTTCAGTTTCGCCCGAACGGTGCGATGTTACAGAAGTATAACCTGCACGGTGAGCCATTTCGATCGCATCAAGAGTCTCGGTTAACGAGCCGATTTGGTTCACTTTAATCAGAATTGAATTAGCAGCACCCATGTCGATGCCCTTTTTCAAGAAATCAACATTGGTTACGAATAAATCGTCACCAACTAATTGACATTTAGAACCAATTTTATCTGTTAATTGTTTCCAACCAGTCCAGTCGTTTTCAGACATTCCATCTTCGATAGAATCGATCGGGAAGTTCGTAATTAATTCTTCCAAGTATGCAGCTTGTTCTTCACTGGTACGAATTGCGCCCTTTGCACCTTCAAATTTGGTGTAATCGTATTTTCCGTTTACAAAAAATTCACTAGCAGCACAATCCAAAGCAATAGAAACTTGTCCACCTTCCGATTTACGACCAGCTTTATAACCAGCATCGGTAATGGCTTTGATAATACTATTTAAAGCATCTTCAGTGCCTTCAAGTACAGGCGCAAAACCACCTTCGTCGCCAACGGCAGTACTTAAACCTCTGTCTTTCAAAACCTTTTTCAAAGAATGAAAAACTTCAGCGCCAATACGCAAGGCTTCACTGAATGTGGCGGCACCAACTGGGCGGATCATAAATTCTTGGAAAGCAATAGGAGAATCTGAGTGCGAACCACCGTTGATGATATTCATCATCGGAACGGGTAAGGTTTTTGCATTCGCACCACCAATGTAACGATACAACGGCATACCCAAAGACTCTGCTGCTGCTCTAGCAACGGCTAAAGAAACTCCTAAGATAGCGTTAGCACCTAATTTGCTTTTTGTTGGAGTTCCGTCAAGCGCAATCATCGCTTTGTCAACACCAACTTGGTCTGTAACCAACATACCTTCAACGGCTGGGCCGATGATTGTATTTACATTTTCTACTGCCTTTAAGACACCACGACCTAAATAACGTCCTTTGTCCCCATCGCGTAATTCTAACGCTTCGTGCTCACCTGTTGATGCGCCAGATGGAACTGCCGCACGACCCATAAAGCCACTTGTGGTTAGTACATCAACTTCAATCGTAGGATTACCTCGCGAGTCTAATATTTGTCTCGCCCAAACTTTTGCAATTTGTCCCATGTTATCAAAATGTATATTTGTGATCGGTCAAAATTATAAAAAAACAATAAAAAAAAAGGGGATAAATATCATATTTACCCCCTTTTTGATTTCAACAGTAGTATCAATCTTAATCGTTTGAATTAGAATCAGCAGCATCAGAACCTGCATCTGTAGTTTTACGACGACTACGGCGTGTTTTCTTAGCTGCAGTTTTAGAAGCACCACTAGCAGCAAGCATGTGCTCATTGTAATCAACCAACTCGATAATACACATATCTGAATTATCACCTTGGCGAATGCCAGTTTTCAGAATGCGAGTGTACCCACCCGGACGGTCAGCAACTTTTGCAGCCACATCACGGAATAGCTCAGTTACAACGAATTTATCACGAAGATAGCTAAATACAACACGACGAGAATGCGTAGTATCGTTCTTTGATCTTGTAATCAAGGGTTCTACGTATTTACGTAATTCCTTTGCTTTGGCTAAAGTAGTAGCAATTCTCTTATGCTTAATTAAGGAACTTGCCATGTTCGATAACAGTGCTTTCCTATGGGAGCTAGTTCTGCCTAAATGGTTAAACGATTTTCTATGTCTCATTACAGTTATTCCTTGTCTAATTTATATTTGGAAATATCCATCCCAAAACTCAAACTTAAATTTACCAACAAATCATCCAATTCAGTCAATGACTTTTTGCCAAAATTTCTGAACTTCAAAAGATCGTTTTTGTTGTAAATAACTAAATCCCCCAAAGTTTCCACATCAGCGGCCTTTAAACAATTTAGAGCGCGAACAGATAGATCCATATCAACCAGTTTAGTTTTTAACAGCTGACGCATGTGTAAAACTTCTTCGTCGAACTCTTCACTGTCCATTTTTTCATCAGCATCTAAGGTAATCTTCTCATCAGAGAACAACATAAAATGGTATATCAATATCTTGGCAGCTTCTTTCAAAGCATCTTTAGGATGTACTGAACCATCCGACTCAATTTCAAGAATTAATTTCTCGTAATCAGTCTTTTGTTCTACACGAAAATTCTCGATCGTATATTTAACATTTCGAATGGGTGTATAGATAGAATCTACTGGTATAACACCAAATTCGGCCTCTGGATTTTTGTTTTCCTCAGCAGGTACATAACCACGCCCTTTGCCAATCGAAAATTCGATCTGCAATTTAACATCGGCTTCCATATGACATAAAATCATTTCTGGATTTAAAACCGTGAAAAATTGAGCAAAATTATTTAATTCTGAAGCTTTAAAAATTTCTTTTCCAGTTACAGTAACGGTGAACTTTTCACCATCTACATCTTCGGCTGTTCTTTTAAATCTTACCTTCTTTAAATTCAGAATAATTTCCGTAACATCTTCGATTACGCCAGTAATTGTCGAAAATTCGTGTTCGACACCTTCGATCTTAATCGAGGTTATGGCATATCCATCTAATGAAGATAACAATATTCTTCTAAGAGAGTTACCTATTGTTATTCCGTAACCCGGTTCCAATGGACGAAATTCGAACTTGCCAAATTTGTCATTGGCTTCGAGCATAATAACCTTTTCAGGTTTTTGGAAAGCTAAAATTGCCATAACGAGATAATTACAGGTTTATTTAGAATAAAGTTCGATAATCAATTGTTCTTTGATCGGTTCAGGAATCTCTGCACGAGGAGGAATATTCAAAAATTTCCCTTGCATCTGTGTAGTATCCCACTCAATCCAAGAATACTTGGTGTGGCGCGATGAAGATATCGAATCAGAAATAACTTCTAATGATTTCGATTTCTCACGAATACTAACAACATCACCTGCACGTAATGAATATGAAGGAATGTTCACTGTTGAACCATTTACTTGAATATGTCTGTGCGAAACCAACTGTCTAGCAGCAGCCCTTGTAGGAGCTACACCCATTCTGTACACAACATTGTCTAAGCGAGACTCTAACATTTGTAACAATACTTCACCAGTAACGCCTTTACTGTGCTGTGCTTTGGTAAATACATTACGAAACTGACGCTCTAGTAAACCATATGTAAACTTAGCTTTTTGTTTCTCTTGCAACTGAGTTCCATATTCCGAAATTTTTCTGCGTTTGTTTGCACCATGCTGTCCAGGTGGAAAATTCCGTTTAATAAAATATTTATCCGGTCCATAAATGGCTTCGCCAAACTTGCGAGCTATTTTTGTTTTGGGGCCAATATATCTTGCCATTTTCTTGCTTTTTAAATCTTACGCCTCAACTAATTAAACTCTTCTCCGTTTGGGTGGACGACAACCATTATGTGGAAGAGGTGTAACATCAACAATTTCAGAAACTTCTACACCTGTATTGTGTAACGAGCGAATTGCCGACTCACGACCATTACCTGGCCCCTTCACATAAACCTTAACTTTACGCATACCTAAATCGTAGGCAACTTTCGCACAATCGCTTGCAGCGACTTGTGCAGCATAAGGAGTGTTCTTTTTCGAACCTTTGAACCCCATTTTACCCGCCGAAGACCAAGAAACTACTTGACCTGAAGAGTTGGTTAGAGTCACAATAATATTGTTGAAAGAAGAATGAATGTGCGCTTGCCCAACAGCTTCTACTTGGACGATTCGTTTCTTCGCAACGACTTTCTTTTTCGCCATAACTCAATTATTTAACTGCTTTTTTCTTGTTTGCTACTGTTTTGCGCTTCCCTTTGCGAGTACGAGCGTTATTCTTAGTGTTCTGTCCACGTACAGGTAAACCAATACGGTGACGTACACCCCGATAACATCCAATGTCCATCAGACGTTTAATGCTCCGCTGAACTTCTGAACGCAACTCTCCTTCAACTTTGTACTCAGTACTGATAACCTGACGAATACGAGCGGCCTCGTCGTCATCCCAGTCTTTTACCTTTTTGTCATACTCGACACTCGCCTTTTCTAAGATCGTACGTGAAGCACTTCTTCCGATCCCAAATATATAAGTCAATCCAATCTCACCTCTTTTATTTTGAGGTAAATCGACTCCTGCAAACCTTGCCATATATCTTTAGTTAATTGATTAAGTTTTACCCTTGACGTTGTTTGAACTTTGGGTTTTTCTTGTTTATCACATAGATCTTCCCGTTTCGCTTTACAATTTTACAATCGGGTGTCCTTTTCTTTACAGATGCTCTTACTTTCATCTTATGTATAAATTACTTAGTTTTTGTACCTAAAAGTGATTCGGCCCTTGGATAAATCATAAGGAGTAATCTCGACCTTAACTTTGTCGCCTGGTAATATACGGATATAATGAAGACGCATTTTTCCCGAAATATGTGCGGTTATAATATGCCCATTCTCCAATTCTACCCTAAACATTGCATTTGATAATGCCTCAGTTATTGTACCGTCCTGCTCTATAGCTGGTGTCTTACTCATATATGAATTATAATTTGTTAGCGTAACCCTTTGACCAATCTACATTAAATAGAAGCTCCGACACCGCTTGCCCGCCCCTTAATCCTGCCTGATTTCATCAGACCATCATAATGCCGCATAAGCAAATGACTCTCAATTTGTTGCAGAGTATCTAAAACTACTCCTACTAGAATTAAAAGCGAAGTGCCTCCAAAAAAATGTGCAAACTGACTTTCAATATGTAATTTCATGGCAATTGCAGGTAAAATTGCAACAAGAGCTAAGAAAATTGACCCAGGCAATGTAATACGAGACATAACTGTATCAATAAACTCTACTGTCTTTTTCCCAGGTTTAACACCCGGTATAAAACCACCATTTTTCTTCATATCGTCAGCCATTTGCACTGGATTGTAAGTAACAGCAGTATAAAAATATGTGAATGCTACAATCAAAAGGCCAAACACAAAATTATAACCAAATCCAGTATAATTCCCGAATATGGATACAATCCAAGAAGCGCCATCAGAACTAAAGTTTGTAGCGATCATCGGTATAAACATAATTGCCTGAGCAAAAATGATTGGCATTACACCTGCAGCATTTACCTTTAAAGGAATATACTGTCTCTGACCCCCATATTGTCTGTTTCCAACAATCCTCTTTGCATACTGTACAGGAATCCGACGTGTTGCCTGTACCAACGCAATTGAGGCCGCGAAGATAAGAAATAAAAACACCATTTCAAATAGAAATGCAACTAAACCGCCAGCACGTTCGTTAAGTTTGGACATAAATTCACCCGCCAGAGCCATCGGTAAACGTGCTATAATCCCTATCATAATGATCAAAGAAATACCATTTCCAATACCCTTATCGGTAATTTTCTCACCCAACCACATTACAAACATGGTTCCAGCAATAAGAATAACAATAGAAGTAAACCAAAACAGAAAGCCTTGAAGCTCAAAAGCATCTTTACTTAACTGATTTTGTAAATTTAGAATATAACTCGGTGCCTGTAATGCAGTAATACCTACAGTCAGAAATCTGGTTATTTGGTTCAGTTTATTACGGCCACTTTCACCGTCACGTTGCAATCTCTGAAAATATGGAACAGCCATACCCATTAATTGAACAACAATAGAAGCTGAAATATAAGGCATTATACCCAAAGCGAAAACTGACGCATTCGCAAATGCACCCCCAGAAAACATATTGATCAATCCTAGAATTCCTTCAGCAGATTGGCTCCTTAAATTATCTAGTGCTGCAGGGTTTATACCTGGCAATACAACCATTGTACCTAGTCTATAAATTAGTACTAAAGCCAAAGTAGTGAAGATCCGATTTCTCAGATCTTCAATTTTGTATATGTTCTTAAGTGTATCTATAAGTGCTCTCATGCCTTAAAGAATTTTAGCACTACCTTGAGCCGCTTCAATACTCTGGAGCGCAGCTTTAGAAAATGCGTGAGCTTTAACGTCAATTTTAGCTGTTAGTTCACCGTCACCAAGTATCTTCACAAGATCATTTTTATTCACAATGCCCATCTCAACGAAAACAGCAGGCGAGAACTCAAAGATTCCGTTCTCTTGAGAAATTTTTTGAAGTGCCGAAAGGTTTATAACCTTATATTCAATACGGTTCATGTTCCGAAAACCAAATTTTGGAACACGTCTCTGTAATGGCATCTGCCCACCCTCGAAACCAATCTTTGAAGAATATCCAGAGCGCGATTTCGCACCTTTATGACCACGAGTAGAAGTACCACCATGACCAGAACCTTCTCCACGAGCGATTCGTTTCTCTTTTTTAACAGAACCTAGGGCCGGTTTTAAATTGCTTAAATCCATGTGTCTAATTCTTAAAGTTGTTCAACTTTCACCAAATGCTGTACAGCATCAATCATACCCTGTACATCTTTAGTAACTTCTTTCTCAATAGAATGGCTAATACGACGTAAACCTAAAGCTTCCAGGGTGCGTTTTTGACGTAGAGTGCTACCAATCTTACTCTTAACTTGAGTTATTTTAACTTTTGCCATCGTTCTTTTGATTAACCGTTAAACACTTTGTTCAAACTCACACCACGATGTTCTGCAACAGTACGTGCATCACGTAATTCCATCAAGGCTTCCATTGTAGCCTTTACAAGGTTGTGTGGGTTAGAAGAGCCTTTAGATTTTGCCAAAACATCGGTTATCCCGACACTTTCCAAAACTGCTCGCATCGCACCACCCGCTTTTACGCCAGTACCACTCGTAGCAGGCTTCATCCAAACACTAGCTCCACCAAATCTTGCTGCTTGCTCATGAGGAATTGTACCCCGCAAAATCGGAACTTTAATCAAATTCTTTTTTGCATCTTCAACTCCTTTAGCAATAGCAGAAGTAACTTCACTTGCTTTGCCCAATCCATAACCAACGATGCCATTTTCATCTCCTACTACAACAATAGCAGAGAAACTGAAAGTTCTACCACCTTTAGTAACTTTAGTAACACGATTTATAGCAACCAAACGATCTTTTAACTCTAAATCGCTTGTTTTGATTTTTCTAATACCTGTTGACATACCCATTAAAATTTAAGACCATTTTCTCTTGCGGCTTCTGCCAATGATTTTACCCTACCATGATAAAGGAAACCGTTACGGTCGAATACAACTTTATCAATTCCTGCAGCCAAAGAACGTTCAGCAATGAGTTTTCCTACTAGTGCAGCCTGTTCAATTTTAGTAATACCTGTCTTTTCAGCAATTTCTTTGCTCAAAGATGAAGCAGATACAAGGGTTGTTGAAGTCTGGTCGTCAATTAATTGAACTGAGATCTGTCTATTGCTTCTAAAAACTGAAAGACGTGGTCTAGCAGCATTTCCTACTACCACTTTCCGAATTCTTCTTTTAATCCGGAGTCTTTTATCTAATTTGCTAATTGCCATAAACTACCCGATTTATTTAGATGATGTTTTACCAGCTTTTCTTCTCAGAACTTCACCAACGAACTTAATACCTTTACCCTTGTATGGTTCTGGTGGTCGTAGCGTACGCAATTTTGCAGCAATTTGTCCTAATAACTGTTTGTCTGTACTAAATAATTTAATAGTTGGGTTCGTACCCCTAGCCGTTTTAGCCTCAAGTTTAACTTCTTCAGGCATAACAAAAACAACAGGGTGTGAAAAGCCCAATGACAACTCTAAAACTTGTCCATTACTCTCAGCGCGGTACCCCACACCTACTAATTCTAAATTGATTTCATAACCATCTGAAACACCTTTCACCATGTTTGAAATCAAAGCACGATACAAACCATGTAATGATCTATCGTTTTTACTCTCTGTAGGACGTTTCACAACGATGCTTCCATCTTCAACTT
>JBDKHP010000313.1:0-16774 GCA_039797645.1 Bacteroidota bacterium | reverse complement strand
GTTTTTTTAGTTGAGGTCAAGGCGGATTGGATTTTTTAAAGCGGAGTTTACTACTTGTAAATGAGCATTTAAAAAATTCGATCCAACGCAGAGATCGACTAAAAAAACAGACTCTATTTATTGTGTCATGAGAATGAAAGCCTGATGAGGTAGGTTATGAGTTTTTAAACGCGATACTACGTAATGCAAATGATTGGAGGTAAATGATAAAACCTTATCGTATTCATAATAAGGTTATAGAGAATCCCCAAACACAATATTTTTGTGCACTTTACTCATTGGTTTTAGAATACAAAGTAAGAATCCCCGAATAAAAACTGAATTTTTTCGGGGATTCGAGGTAGATGAAACAATTCAATTTACTCCGTTTCTAAGAACGGATACTTGTAGTCGTACACAGGCTGGAAGGTTTCCTTAATTGTACGTGGCGACACCCAACGTAGCAAATTAATCAGACCGCCTGCTTTGTCGTTTGTGCCCGACCCCCGTGCTCCACCAAATGGTTGTTGGCCTACAACAGCACCTGTGGGTTTGTCGTTGATGTAGAAATTACCCGCAGCATTCACAAGCTTGCGCTCGGCTAGTACGATGCTCTCTCTGTCTTGCGAAAAAATAGCGCCAGTAAGGGCATAGATCGAAGTTTTGTCCACCAAATCGAGTGTCTGTTCAAATTCGGCATCGGGGTACACATAGATCGTAAGTACGGGGCCAA
The DNA here is from genome assembly GCA_039797645.1 of Bacteroidota bacterium. Taxonomy (GTDB): domain Bacteria; phylum Bacteroidota; class Bacteroidia; order Bacteroidales; family JBDKHP01; genus JBDKHP01. The sequence goes on along the minus strand of JBDKHP010000313.1, from coordinate 16,062 downwards.
AAATCTCCTCTTCCATTGTAATATAGTGTGGGTTGCTGGTAAGAATCACCGTTGGTTCTATAAAGTACCCCACACTTTTGTCGCAATTTCCGCCGATAATAACCTCCGCTTCGTGGCTTGCTTTTGCAGCCAGAATATACCGCTCAATCTTGTTGAAGGAGGCTTCGTCGATAACAGCATTGAAAAAATTGCTCAAATCTTCAGTGCCGCCCATTTTAATATCGGCAATCATTGCAGTGATGCCATCTTTAATTGTAGGCCAAAGGCTTTGCGGAATGTATGCCCGTGATGCCGCCGAACATTTCTGGCCTTGGAACTCAAAAGCACCCCGCACCAAACCCGCAATAACAGCCTTGGTGTCGGCCGTGGGATGCACCATTACGAAATCTTTGCCACCTGTTTCGCCCACAATTCGTGGGTAGGTTTTGTACTTGTGAATATTTTGGCCGATAGTTTTCCATACATCCTGAAATACGCCTGTCGATCCGGTGAAGTGGATTCCAGCAAAATCGGGGTGTTGGAAAATAATGTCGCCTGCCACTGGACCCGATACGTAGATCAGGTTGATAACGCCTGCTGGTAATCCGGCTTCAATGAAAATATCCATAATTACCTTGGCAGCATATATTTGGGTGTTGGAGGGTTTCCATACCACCACATTGCCCATCATTGCCGGCGCGGAAGGTAAGTTCCCGGCAATGGCGGTGAAGTTAAACGGGGTGAGGGCAAATACAAAACCTTCTAAGGGACGCTGCTCGAGTCTGTTCCAAATGCCAGCTGAATTGGCTGGTTGTTGGGAGTAAATTTCGTACATATATTGCACATTGTGCCGTAAAAAATCGGTAAGTTCGCAGGCTGAATCTATTTCGGCTTGGTTCACGCTCTTGGATTGTCCGAGCATGGTGGCTGCGTTGATTGTGGCGCGGTATTTTCCAGCAATTAGGTCGGCGGCTTTCAAAAAAATGGCAGCTTTATGTTGCCAAGGTACATTCATCCATTTTTCCTTTGCTACGAGTGCTGCGTCTATTGCCATACTTACGTGGCTCGCATCGCCTCTGTGGAAGTGCCCCAGAATATGGGCATGGTCGTGGGGCGGACGCATCGCTACTAAATTGCCAGTTGTTACCATTTTGCCGCCAATATACATGGGGGCTTCTATTTGCGTAGCCCGCATTTCAGCCAGTTTTTGTTGGATTGCCGTGCGTTCTGCCGAGCCAGGTTTGTAGTCTAATACTGGTTCGTTTTTTGCTTTTGGTGGTTTAAAATTCGACATGATATTTCTATTGTTGGTGTGTAGAAAAATTGTTTCATAATGCCTGCAAAGATAGATATATTTACCAACAGGGTAGGGCGTGTTGGGATTGTTGTGTGGTGTTGTAGTGTTTTTGTCGATATTTTTTCTGATTGTGTTTTGGCCAAGTATGCTGCTGGTTTCTAAAATGGATGTGCAGAGCAACAAAAACCACTGACACACGTAATGAATGCATATACCTTTTTTAAACTACATATTAATTGCCATGAAAAGAGTTATCGTTGTCTTTGTAATTGCAGCTTTTGCGGTGCAATGTTGGGCGCAAAAGGCGCCTGGTGCAGATAGGGCTTGGTGGAATAGCCTGCCGAAAGAGTGGAAGGATGCCTTTGTGAAAGAGTTAGGTATTCGTAAGCAAATGGCTGAATTGCCGGATGTATATTTGGAGGAGTTGATGAAGATTCGGCGACTGAATGTATCGAATAACCAACAAATTCAGGGTTTGGAGCCGTTAAAGGCATTGCAGCATTTAGAAATGCTTAATGTGTCTAAAACTCAGATTCGTTCGCTAAAAGGGATTGAAAATTTGGCGATTTTGAAAGAGTTAAATTGCTCTTACAACGATAATATTATGGCGATTGATGAGGTGGCTCAATTGGTGAACCTCAAAGTGCTGAATATTATGGAAACCATGGTGATTAGTCTGGGCCCGCTGCGGGATCTGAATCAGTTGGAGGATCTGAATTGTGAGTTTACAACAATTCGGTCCTTGGCTCCCCTGGGTAATTTACCTAATTTGTTGAAGTTGAACGTGGCCCACAATCCGGGCATTTATGAGTTGAGCTTTTTGAGTACGCATAAGAAGTTGCTGGAATTGAATTGTTCTTATACCAATGTGGAGTCTTTGGGCGAGTTAGAAAACCATGAGTCGTTGCAGGTGTTGGATGTTTCTTATACGCCCCTTACGAGTGTGCGTCAACTTATTAAGGTGCGTACGCTTACGGAACTGAATATTTCGGGTACGCAGTGTATTACGATTAAATATCTGATGGCACATCCGTTTCTTAAAGTGCTTTCGGTTACGGGGGCGCAGGTGCCGAAACATGAAATTTTACAGTTTCGGAAACAGTCGAAAGATTTGATTGTTGTAGAATAGGCAATTTGTGTTGCTTGGGTTGGGTGTTGGCGTGGGGCGTTGCATGGCCTTCGGCCAAGATAAAGTATTGCCCTGCGCACCTACGGCATGGGACTGAAATACAGCATGTACGGTCTAGCCCGGATAGTAGCGGTAGCCCACAGCTTTTTGGGGCGGCGATAGAAGTGGCTTGAGCAAACTGATTTCGTGGCGCGGTGTGCGGTGGTGGCCAGTTGATTTCGCCCCAAAAGCGAGGACTACAAGCGGATAGCCGGTAGCCGCCCTTCTTTAAACTGTATGGCTACAGCTCCTTATTTTTTATTTTATTTTTCTTTTTTGCTTCGATTGGTTTTTTTTTGGTGGAGATGTTTGTTTTCTGCAATTGCCCTTTTTCTGTACTTTTATAGTGCGAATACGAGGGCTTTTTGCTTTTTTATTGGCTTGTTGCCTTGTACTTTTTGTTTTTGCAGATGAAAATTAGATATATAGAAAATAGCGCGGTCGATCTTGAATTGTGGGATGCCCTTGTGAGGGATTCTTTCAATGGGTCTGTGTTTATGAGTTCTTGGTTTCTGGATATTGTTTGCGATGGTTGGGCGGCCTTAGTTGCCGATAATTACAAGGCTGTGTTGCCACTCCCCTTGAAGAATATTTTGGGTACGAATTATGTGCTGATGCCGTGGTTTATGAAATGGCTTAAGCCTGTGGGTAACGATCTTGTACGGAATGATATGGGCTTGTTTTTGAGTGAAATTCCGTTTCCCGTGGTGCGTATGGATTTGCCGGCTTGTGTGAGTCTGGATGGAGGCTTGGGCGTGCGGGCTTCAACAAAACAAGGGTTTAAGTTGGATCTTATTCGGAGTTATTCGAGGAATAGGGCGGCTTATCGGGGCTTGTTTCGGGCTTCGTTGGTGCGGGCTATTGCGGGTGGGTTGTCGGTTCAGTCGGGTATTTCGCCTTTGGCTTTTGTGGAGTTTATGTTGCGTGATGCGGTGTTGGGCGAGAAAATGAATCAGGATTTAATTGCGATTCTTCGGAATTTGGCCGTAAATTGTGTGAGGTATAAAGTGGGAATTGTGTATGGTGTGTACGATCGGGCCAATGCGTTGTGTGCGGCGGTGTTGTTTGCTGGTAGCCACAATCAGTTTTTTGTGATTTGTGGGGCGGCCAATGCCAAGGGGCTCGAAACGGGAGCGATGTATCTTTTGTTCGATTATTTTTTGGAATATCATTCGGAATTGAATATTACCTTAGATTTGTTTGGGCTTGATTTGCCAAATTTGGCGAACTTTGCGGGCGATTTGGGTGCGGCGGCACAGCCGTATTTGTCGTTCAAAAGTGCTAAATTGCCTTGGTTGCTTAAGTTGTTTAATGTGTAGTATGAACCTTAAAAACAGCGTATTATGATTCATAACCTTAGTGAGAGGAATACCGTGCTCAATAGTTTTATTCGCGAAATTCGGGATGTTGGGATTCAGAAAGATAGTATGCGGTTTCGGCGAAATTTGGAGCGTATTGGCGAAATATTGGGTTACGAAATTAGTAAAGTGTTGCGTTATAGGAGTATTGAGGTGGAAACTTCGCTTGGGATGGCGCTTGTGAATGTGCCCAATGAGCAGATTGTGTTGGCTTCGATACTTAGGGCTGGCTTGCCGATGCACCAGGGTTTGCAGAGTATTTTCGATGCTGCCGAAAATGCGTTTGTGTCGGCTTTTAGAAGTTATGAAGAAGATGGGAGTTTTGACATTGAGTTCGGGCATTTGAGTTCGCCAGAATTGGACAATAAAGTGGTGATTTTGGCCGACCCGATGTTGGCATCTGGGGCTTCTATTGAGTTGGCTTATAGAGAATTACTGGAACGTGGTTTGCCAAGGCATATTCATATTGCTGTTGCGATTGCCAGTAAAGATGGTATTGAATATTTGTTGCGTCGTTTTTCGCCAGATCGGGTTACGATTTGGGTTGCGGCTATCGACGACGAACTTACTGCCCATGGTTATATTGTTCCGGGGCTAGGTGACGCAGGCGATTTGGCTTTCGGTACCAAGTTGTAAGGGCTTTTATTGTGTTTGGGGTGTTTTTTAAAATTGTTGTATGGCGAGTATGTTGAATTTTCGGTCTGCCTTGAAACGTGTGGTCGTGTTTTTGAAGGGCGATAGACCCAAAATGGTGCTTTTTTTAATTCGGCTTACGGCGCTGAACGTTCTTGTGGCCACAGGGCTTTGTTATATTAACGTGTGGGGGCTTATTGGGCAGATGAATCTCAGTGAGTTTGTGTTTACGCAGGCTGCCTTGTTTGCCAACAATACCCTGAATATTGGCCTCATTTTCAGTGCTTTGTATTTGCTGAGCTTCAGGCTTGGTGTTAGAATATTGGTGAACGCTTCGTTTTGGACTTTTACAAGCTACCAGTTGTTGTTGGTTGCCGACAGTATTTCGTTTAATATTTCGGGTTTTCACTTCTCTGCCATATTTGGGGTTAATTTCGATATTTTACAGGCTGCTTTTATGGAAGCGTTCAATCTTAAAACGATGCTGCTTGCGCTTATCGGAGGTGCTTTGGTGTTGTTTGTAGAGCGGCGTTTTATTATTGCGATAATGCCACACCGAAAGGGCACGCGGCTTATTAAATGGCCTATTCGTACTTCGCAAATGCTCTACTTTTTTGTTTTTCTAGTTTTGGCAGTGATAACCGACAAAGCTTTTTATGTATATGCTCTTTATACCAACAACAGGTTGGTGAAAAGTACTGCGTATGCTATTCCGTTTTACCACAAATCCTTGGTAGAAACTTTGTTTTATAAGCCAGAAAGCCACAATGCCGATTCCGAAGGTGCGCTTTTGCATTACCCGTTGGTGGCAATGGCTCCCGATGCGGTGAAACTGTACAACATTCTCTGGGTCAATCTGGACGGAATTTCGGCAAACGAACGAAAACTCGGACAGATGCCACAATTGGAATTATTTGCAAAAAAATCGCAAGATTTTACCAATAATTTTTGCGCATCAGACAATCCGCGCGACAATAATTTTGCCCTTTACTATGGTTTGTGGCCGAATTATTTCCCCACTTTTATGAAAACACTGCGCTCGCCAGTGCTTTTTGAAGAACTTACAAAAAACACCTACGAACTGCGGGCGTTTATGGCACAAGATTTTGCTCTTGCCGACGACAAACAATTTCTGTTTCTGAGTATTCCCCACTCAGACCAGTCTAACCCAAAGGCGACCAAGTTGGAACAGCACAATTTATTGCTTCAAGATTTTAAGTCCTGGCAACTTACCCGCGAAACCAGCCTGCCTTTTGCGGCATTTATACACTTCGATCTTGCCAAATTCCCCGTCGATTTCGACACCACCACCGTACACGAACGTCCGTACTCGAAGGATCTAAATATTTTGCACCCCAATCAGATTTCGGGGAGTATGCAAAATGGCTACCTCAATGCGGTGGCCTACCAAGATCAGCTATTGGGCGAATTGCTCGATTTTGTGAGCCAACACACCTGGGCCGATCAGACGATTATTGTCATCACATCCAACGGCGAATCGGTACTGGCACTTTCCAACGAAAAATACCACGTGCCCTTGCTTATTTATATTCCCAATCAAAAGGGCGAACGTGCTACGCATTATACCACAAACCTCAATATCGTGCCAAGCCTCTTTAAGCTCTTGGGCTACAATATGTCGCCCAATTCGTACTGCAATGCCGCCGATTTGTGGGACTGTAAAAACGCCGATGCCATTCAATTGGTGAGCCGTAAAGGGCAGTACGAAGTAACATTCAACAATCAGAAGTTTACCTTCAGCCAAGAGCAGTTTGAGCAGTTCGACAGCCTTATGGATCGCACCCAACTCAAAGCACTCGCAAAAAGTATAACCAACGAAAACCACAAGTTTTACAATTAACATTTACGCCTTTCACCGAGGCCGAACTTCGCACAATGAAAATTCTAATCATTCAAACCGCATTCATAGGCGACGTGATACTCGCCACAGCACTCATCGAAGACATTCGCCAAAGCCACCCACAGGCAGAAATTCACTTCCTGTTACGCAAAGGCAACGAATCTTTGTTGGAGCACCATCCGCATTTGCAAAAAATCTGGATCTGGAACAAAAAGCAAAAATTCAAGAGTCAGATTCAAATAATCAGACAATTACGCAAGCAACAATACGACCTTACACTCAACCTTCAACGGTATTTTTCGAGCGGCATTTTCAGTCTGTTTTCCAAATCGAAACGCATAATTGGCTTCAACAAAAATCCGCTATCTACATTTTTTACCGAAAGTAAACCCCACGAATTTGTACCCGGCATCCACGAAATCGACCGCAATCATGCCCTAATTTCGAGCCTAGTACACAGCCCCGCGCAACGACCCAAACTCTACCCCACAGCCCAACATTGGGCGCAAACCAGCCAGTATAAAACCCATAAGTACATTGTAATGGCACCCACATCTGTCTGGTTTACAAAACAATGGCCTGTTCATAAATGGATACAACTGTGTAGCGAAGCCCCATCCGATTTTCACATATTTCTCGTAGGAGCACCCGCCGATACCACCATCTGCCAACAAATAGCCACCCAAAGCCAGAATTTTAATGTGCACGTACTCACTGGCAAACTCAGCCTGCTACACACGGCAGCCCTCATGGCCGATGCCCATCTGAATATCGTAAACGACTCAGCACCACTTCATTTAGCATCGGCCATGAATGCCCCCGTTGCCGCCATTTTTTGCTCCACAAGCCCCACTTTCGGATACACACCCCTATCCGACAAAAAATACATAATCCAGGCCAACAGTGCATTAGACTGTCACCCCTGCGGCATTCACGGACACAAAACCTGCCCCAAACAGCACTACCGATGTGCCGAAGACATCGCCACGCGTCAAATTCTCAGTTTACTCTAAAATGAGTCCACTCTAAAAAGCATTTTTTTTTTTGAAAAAAAATATTCGTAAAAATAACTATCATGTATTCAAGGTATTATACATTATAAAAATTCGTGCATTCGTGGCGAACATACTTTTTAGAGTGGATCCTAAAATTCAAAAAAATCTTAAATTTGCCCAAACTCACAAGCGAAAAACCATGATAATCAACCAAGAATCCGAGCTCCATTTTGCACCCGTCGATATGCCCGGTGCCCAAAACGTACAAATGCGCATCCTCATTGGCCCGCGCGACGGCTCCAACGACATCATTATGCGCCATTTTTCCATCGCCCAAAGTGGTGAAACACCGCGCCACAGCCACGATTACGAACACGTAGTGCGTATCGTTCGCAACAGAGGCATCTTCCACGATGCCCAAGGCCAAAAACACGAAGTAGCCGAAGGCCAGAGTCTTTTTGTTGCACCAAACGAAACCCATCAGTTCCTAAATCCCAATGCCGAACCGTTTGAATTTCTGTGTATTATCCCCAATCCCGAACGCAATAAGTGTTGCTAAAAACCCAAGTGGCGGCACATCCAGTACCGCCACTTTTCGATTCCCCGCTGCCCGACAAAAAAAATAAAAATAAAGATAAGGAGCTGTAACCCAACAATATTTGTAATCGCGGCTTCCGGCTCTTAGCAGTAGTCCTCGCGCACGGGTACGTCGTCAGTTGGCTGCATTGCATTTCAGTAAAACCCTTGTACATACGGATATTGCAGTTCGTCGCTGTGGGCTACTTGCCGCGATCCGGGCTAGTTCGGTCGGCTGCACCATTTGTAACGCCGTAGGTTTTCGGGGCAAGTTCTTTCAGTTGGCCTACGGCCATGTGGCCCATAGATCTGCCTAATATCCGGCAAGCCGTAGGCTTGCCGGACGATAACGCCACATGGCCAAAGGCCAACTGGTGGGTTGGCCCAATCTGACTACGGCTTGTGTTTGGAAAGTGGGGCACGGCCTAGCCCGGATAGTAGCGGTAGCCCACAGCAATATGACGCAATACCCTTTCGTACAGCTACTTGACTGAAATACAAAAGCGGCCAACTGACACCGTTCCCGTTTGCGAGGACTACAAGCGGATAGCCGGCAGCCGCCCTAACTTTGAAATGTTAGGCTTCCGCTCCTTATTATTTTTTTATTTTTTTTGCGCTGGGCGAACTCTTTATTTTGGTCTTTGGGCATGAAACGCTCATATTTCATTATTCGGCCAAGCCTGCTGACATTAACAATGTTACCCTTTTTACTTTGGTCTATCTGTTACCACAACATTAGCAATACAGCGCACGCAATAATCGTCTGATTTGTTAAAACATTTGATTTACACGGCAATGCGTATCGTTTTTTTTGGGATAATCTTTGCAGTTAGTTAGCTTTGCCAAGCCAACCCTTTAAACAATATCGCTCCATGGCCCAACAGTACACACGCCAAAGCTTGGCGGTAAGACTTACAATTGCTATTCTTCTTGTTTGGGGAAGTTTAAGCGCGGTTCATGCCCAAATCGCCACCGAATTTTGGTTTGTCGCCCCCGAAGTCGCAGCCGGGCACGGCGACTCCCCCATCTTCTTACGGCTTTCTGCCCTCGATGAGGCGGCCACAGTTACCATAACACAACCTGCAAACCCTGCCTTCAAGGCCATAAAAGTAACGATACCAGCAGGCACAACCAAGTCCGTAGATCTTACAAGCCGCATCGCTATGGTCGAAAATAACCCATCGGGCAAAGTACTTACCTGCGGAATTTACATCAAGTCCGACGTGCAGATAATGGCATACTACGAAGTTGCCAATACCAGCAATCCCGAAACCTTCACCCTTAAAGGAAGCAATGCCTTGGGCACAAGTTTTATGGTGCCCTCGCAGAATGAGTTCTACAACAAATTCGGAAACGAATCTGTTGAGATCGTTGCTACCGAACCACAAACCACAGTCACGATTAAAATTACAGATGTCGCCAACGGATACGCAAAAGGATCTACCATACAAGTGGTACTCAACAAAGGCCAAACTTACTCCGTAAGAGCCTCAAATACAAACACCGACGGTACCCTTGTGGGGACTACAATCACCTCCGACAAGCCCATTGCAGTCACCATCGCCGACGACTCCCTTTACAGTGGGGGAGCCTACGACCTCATTGGCGACCAACTTGTGCCAATTCCTCTCTTAGGTCTGGAATACATTATCGTGAAAGGATTTGCCGTAAAAGACCTTGTGTACATTTTGGCGACAAGTTCCGATACCGAAATCTATTTGAACGATGCCACAACTCCCGTTGCAACCTTACAATCGGGGCAGCAATACCGTTTGCTCCTGATAGAAAATGCTGTGCATATCCGTTCCACAAAACCCGTAAATGTGTATCATGTTACGGGCTACAACAACGAATACGGATCGGCAATTTTGCCCCATATTTCATGCACGGGTTCTAAGAGTATCAATTTCGTGCGCTCTTCAACCGATGAGTTTATGCTGATGATACTTGCACCGACCAATTCATTGGCTGATTTTTCGCTCAACGGAAAAACGACCACCATCAAACAAAGTGAATTTCAGATCGTACCGGGTACCAACAATCTTTGGTCTTATGCCCGTTCGCAGTTTTCTGTTACCGATATTCCTCTGGGAAACAACAAAATAGAAAATACTACGGGTTATTTCCACCTAGGAATCCTCAATAATTTCAACGGCGCAAGTTCAGAATACGGGTTTTTCTCTGCCTTCAGCGACATGAATCTTGGCGACGACCTTACCGCTTGTATCGGCGACACTGTAACCCTAGATGGCGGCTGGGGCAAGGATACTTATTTGTGGCAAGATGGCTCCACGAAGCGAAAATTCGAGGTCACAAAACCCGGAAAGTATTCTGTAACGGCACACCGTGGTACTTGTGTCCTTACCGACGAAATAAACGTAAAATACTCCCCTGCACCCCACGTAAATTTAGGGCCAGACCAAGATATTTGTGCACCCCAAAACGTAACACTCGATGCCGGCACGGGCTCTTTGAGTTACCTCTGGCAAGACGGATCTACCACCCAAAGCATCTCGATAAACAAACCCGGCATCTATTGGGTAACCGTAGAAGCTGCCTGTGCGGCGCTTACCGATTCAGTAGAAATACGCTACCCTATAAAACCAAGTAACCTACTACAAGCAAGCTATCAGTTTTGTTCCGGAACTGTCGGGACACTCACTGTGGGAAATACCAACGACAAAATAAATTGGAGCAACGACAGTGCCACGAACACCATAGAAGTAACCAAGCCCGGCACTTTTTGGGCCGTAGTCAGCAACGCCTGTGGTACAGACAAAGCCACTACCCAAGTATCGTTTGTCGATCCGCCAACGGTAGATCTTGGCCCAGATAAATTCCGCTGCGACGAAGTCCCAATTGGTCTCGATGCAGGCACCGGAGCCTATCAGTTCACATGGAACGATGGTACGAAGGGGCGTTATTTTGTAGCCACCGAAACAGGCGATTATACCGTGGTCGCGGAAAACGGTTGCGGCCAAGCCTCGTCTAAAATCCATCTCGATATTGCCATTCGCCCCGTTGTGACAGACGTAGTAACCCTCAAAAGAGATAACGTACGCTTGCAACCTAAAGGAGGAATCTCGCCACTTACTTACCGTATCGACCTTGGTAAAACGCAGGAAACCGACTTTTTTCAATCAATTAGCCCCGGGGTTCATTTTGCGACCGTTACCGATGCGAAGGGCTGCGAATCCTTTCCAGTAACTTTCGTTATTTTCGAATACCCAGTAGTGCCGCCACCATTCTTTTCGCCCAACGACGATGGTATCAACGATCTCTGGATTCCCAAGGGCATCGAAGCGTACCCCGACGCGAAAATTCGTGTGTTCGATCGCTACGGCCAAGTGCTCTTTGAAACCACAGGTGCCAACCCTGCTTGGGATGGTCGTTTCAACGGCCAAATACTCCCCACCACTGATTATTGGTATCGTATTTTGCTCGAAGACGAGGGGCAACTTATTGGCCACTTTACACTTTTACACTAATTGAAATGGCTACAAAAATACTGATACTTTCTACTCTTTTTTGCTGTCTTTTCGGACTGCAACTTCTGGCGCAAGAACGCTTTGTAACGGCCAACTATTACCTCGACGATTTTGTACTGAACCCATCTTTGGCCGGCAGAGAATCTGGTTGCAGAAAACTCCGACTCTCGGCACGGCAACAGTGGCTAGGTTTGCCATCAGCACCTGGATCTCAGTTTTTTAGTTACAACCAAGGAGTTTCAAAACATTGGGGTGTCGGTGCCTATTTCTTTAACGACGAAAATGGCGCCACGGGCAAAAGTGGCGTACATTTGGCCCTAGCATGGCACGCTTCCATTCACGATTACGACGAACTCTCCCTGGGCATCGGCCTTTCGGGCTGGCAGCGAAGTTTTGCCATTACAGAATCTGCCTTGGGAATTAGTGACCCTGCATTGGCAGCTGCACAAAAAGCTTCTTTTTGGGGCACTGCCAATTTTGGTTTGTTTTACGCCACCAATGTAGGGTTCTTTAGTAGCCTGAGTGTGCAAAGTCTCGCAACCGTAAATAGTGAGCTGCCTGCCACAGAACCAGCAATTCCTAGGAGTGTGCAAGTTATGGCAGGGTATCGTTTTGTGTCGCGTAGTGGCCGCATACGTTACATCCCATCCGTACTTCTTGCAGCCGACGATTTGGCACAGATCGAATTCCATGTCAACAACCAGCTCGAATTAAAACTCCGCGACCCAGAGCAATCGGTCGCCTTAGGGCTTTCGGTACTTGTGCGCAAACAAGCCACCATGATGACGCTCTTTCAGCCGATGATTGGCTACCGAAACCGAGCTCTCGATTTTCGCTATATCTACGAATTTTCGCCCAGCAAAACTGCGTTTTCTATCGTGGGTGCGCATTGTCTGAGTGTCGGGATTCGTATTTGTGGCAACGTGCGCCGTACAAGTTATTGTAGGGCGTATGGTTTGTACGAATAAGAAGTACGGAAATCAAGGTGTCGCAATTTCAGACACAAATTTCACGCGAACATGCCTCCATTCTCGTGATACGGTTAATAGCCAATGCAAAAAAAATAATGATTTGGAGCGGAAGCCTAACTTTTCAAAGATAGGGCTGCTGCCGGCTATCCGCTTGTAGTCCTCGCAAACGGGAACGAAACCACTTGGCCGCTTTCGTATTTCAGTCAAACTGCTGAACAAAAGGCGATTGCGTCACATTGCTGTGGGCTACCGCTACTATCCGGGCTAGACCGTGCGCCACTTTCCAAACCCAAGCCGTAGTCTGGCGGGGCAAACCCTCCAGTTGGCCTGCGGCCATGTAGCCCGTTCGCCAAGCCTACGGCTTGCCTAGTAGCCACGACCACCGCGCTACTTCCCCAAAGACTGCTTAACATTCCGACTGCAACAAGAAAGCAGAAGGCTTAAAAACACGGCATTATATGCGCCTCATTGCTTACCTCTCTATTGGAAAGCTGTTGTAACATTTGCAAAGCTCTAAGGCTTAAACTCTAACGCCGTTTTTAGGGTTTTGAGCCAAAAAATATCTTAGGCTGCATTATTTCACCATATAATGTGTTTCATTTTTGTTACAAAATAGTCTCAATTTTGTTTACTATAATAGCAGTGCATCCACTTTTTTTTGTATTGTTTGGCTTCAGTCTATTTTATTTCAGATATTCAAATTAATTTGCAAATCATTGTATTCAGATTGAAATAAAATGCACATATATTCCTTGTTTACAAAACGAAATTCTGTTTTGCTAAAACACCCGTCTGTAATTTGCGTAGAACTAAATAAGTTTGCGATGAAATTCTATTATTAACCAATTAGTAAACTTACCATGAAAAAATTAATTTCAATTTTAGCAATTGTTGCACTTGTTTTGTCTGTTGGTACTGCAATGTCTCAGACTACCCAAGGAAATTACCTTGTTGGGGGTGCGAGTGCATTGTCGTTTAGTTCTAACAAAGTAACACCTGAGTATGATGGCGAAAAAGGCGATGACTCAAAGAGTTCTTCCTTTGATTTCTCTCCTCAAGTTGGTTACTTTGTTATGGATAATTTGGCTGTTGGTCTTGATCTGGCGTATTCTTCCACCACGGATAAAGGCGATGTTGATGTAACGAGTACAACTACTGTTGTAGGAGTATTTGGTCGTTATTATCTTGCGGGTGAAAAATTCAGACCTTTTGCACAAGCCGAACTTGGGTATGCTGCAAATTCAATCAAGATGGATGAGACTTATAAATTTTCAGGTTTAGTGTATTCTGCAGAAGTAGGTGCTGCTTATTTTTTAACAGAATCTATATCTTTGGATCTAAGCTTAGCTTATTCTGCTGGTTCGTTAACAAATTCTGACGACTCAAAGTATAAAACAAAAATGAGCATTTTTGGTTTTAATGCAGGTCTTAGCTTCGCATTTTAATTAGCAAACTCCATAAAAAAAGAGCCTTCCATTTTTGGAAGGCTCTTTTTTTGTGTCTGAATGTTGGCTTATTTGTTCTTTACATACCGCACCGAATAACCAGTCTCTGGCGATTCGGTGTATCGCCAAATACCCGCATTATCGTTGCTGAGCATTCGGTAAATTTTCAGATCGCCCGATGCGGTCGATGTCCAGAAATAGGCGCTCAACCGATAATTAGTGTAGCTTGCACCTTGTTTGCGACCAGAAGAAAAAGCGTTAAACCCAGTGATGTTAGTCGCTCCGGTATTTGGGCTAGCCCATTGGGTATCTACTGCCTTTAACTTCCCTCCAATACTCTGATCTACACCTCTATAACCGACAGCTTCACTCTCAGAACTTGGCATTCCGAGATGCGTTTCTAGCTCGATCCAGTCGGCATCGGTAGGTAAGTGCCAGCCACTTGGGCAAGCTGCTTCAGCGGCTGCATGGGTGTAGAGCAAGCCGCAGGGGGTTATGTAACTTTCGGATCCAGCATAGACTGATACACCTGTAAGATCCGTATTTTGGGGCGTTTTTCGTGTCCGTAAATTTTCAGCCATCCAAACTTGGTTACCAATTGTAACGGTCTTATACACATAGCCCTCGGCATCGGTTAGGGCAGGTTCTGTGATTTCTTCTTTAGTGGAACTACAGGCACCAAGCCATAGGCTAAGTACCAATACCGCAAGGGCGAGGGTTGTAAATTTTGTCATAGGTTTTGGGTTTATTTTTTAAATACCTTTTTGTAGGACAAGAAAAGTGGATCTACCATAAAGTAAAAATCGCGCGGCTTGCCCAGCAGGCTAAGAGTTTCGAGTTTGTCGTAGGAATGACCGTTTTGGGTCAGTAGTGTTTGTCTGCTGCTTGTATATTGTAAGTACTCCAAAATGCCATATTCATGATTTACGCTGAATACCAGCATGGCTTCTTCCGTCGAATTTCCGGTACCAGTTGCCAAAATGGCATTGTAATAAGCTTCAGATTTGTAGAGAAATTCACGAACTTTGTCTTCGTAGCCAGCATACATCGCCGCGATAGCCATAATATTGTACAACGGAAATAGCTCAATATCCTTTTCAACAACCTTAAGCCCTTCATTGATACAATCGTCGTAGCGTTCTTCATGAATTGCTTGTACCAGAGCATCTTCCTGCATTTCCGACAGTGATACGGTTGAAAAATTATCGCGCGATGAAAATCCCAAATAGTACATAAACCATTCATCAGGACTCAAACTCAGGTAATTTTTGCTGTATTTTTCTGCTAGTTTTTTGTACGCGTATTTTCCTTTCTTCTTTTTCGTTTGTGCGAATAAATTGTCGAAGTTTTTCGCATTAATATCTTTAAAATACAAAAATTTATTGGCCATAAACGTATTTTCAGAGTTGGCTTTTTCGTAAAACTCTAATTTCGAGATAGTTCTACGTAAGTAGAGCGATAGTTTTTTGTATTCAAGGCTATTTAGATAGTTTAAAGCTTCTTTTTGTAAATTTTTTAGCAAGAGAGCGCGTACTTTTAAATCTACAAAATTCTGATCCGTTGGCTCTTCACTCAATATTACTTTTGTAAGTTCTAGGCATACATCTGGCTTGTTGTCGGCTAGTGCAAGTTGTGCTTTTACCAAATTAGCCCAGTAGAAATATTCTTCAGAATCCTTAAATCGCGGCAAATCTGCACGAGCCGAATCCAAAAGTCCCAACTGAGCTGCGGTTGCAGCACGGGCAACAAAGTTGCTCAAACTTGTGTCTTTTAGTGTAATAGCCCTGCAAAAGTTCTTGTAGGCAGCGTCGGGATAATCGTTCATCAGTACGTGTCCGCGTAAGGCAAAATAATTACCCTGAAGTGAATCTAACCGTATGGCATCCGTCAGATCCATATATGCCGACACCACTTCTTTCTTCAAAAACCAATAGGTATTCGCTCTATTGAAGTAGTAGGAACTCTGAGTGGTGTCGATTTCCAGCGCCTTGTCGAAGCATAAAAGTGCTGAATCTGCCAATTCTACCCCAGCATACGCACGCCCCAACAAATCCCAACGGGCGGCACTTGGACGTAGCGCAACTGCCATGGAACCATGTTCTAAACTCACTGCAAAATTTTTCTGACGTAGTTCTCCTGTGGCTAAATAGTCGTGTGCCACAACACTTTGTGGGTTCTTATTTGCCAAATTTTGCATCATATTCATGGCTGAATCTATCTGATTCGTTCCCTCATACGCAAGTGCATACAGCACAAACAAGCTGTCTGGCGACTCTTTTTTCACTTGCCCG
>JBDKHP010000312.1:0-4268 GCA_039797645.1 Bacteroidota bacterium | reverse complement strand
CAAAAACCGTGGCTTTTAGGCTTGTCTTAAACGATTCGGTATAGCTCGGAGTGGAACTGAAGGATGTTTTTGCTTTAATTTGTTTTTCAAAATCTTGATACTTTTTTTCCATGGAGGGTTTTGTTAAATGGTTTATTTAACAAATATAGTTGGAGTTTTGCGAATTTATTAACTGCCTTCTTTCTTGGTAGCTCGCCCGATTCAAAACCTGTACCCATGATGGTGTTTTGTGCTTCAATATCAACGAGTTAAGGTGCTGGTGCAGTATTGGGCTATATTTCAGTGATGTTTTCTGCGGTATATTCCCAACTTAAAAGAACGGGAATCACGCTAGAATTATTCGATCGTTATTGCTAGATACCCCCAAAGGTGGGTAATAAATAGAGTCTGTTTTTTTAGTCGATCTCTGCGTTGGATCGAATTTTTTAAATGCTCATTTACAAGTAGTAAACTCCGCTTTAAATAATCCAATCCGCCTTGACCTCAA
Organism: Bacteroidota bacterium; assembly: GCA_039797645.1. Lineage (GTDB taxonomy): Bacteria > Bacteroidota > Bacteroidia > Bacteroidales > JBDKHP01 > JBDKHP01. Next base: position 3,781 of record JBDKHP010000312.1, on the reverse strand, counting down.
CTAAAAAAACAGACTCTAAATAGCACAGGATGTAAGGCTTGTGAAAAAAGAAGCCTCCAGATTTGTAAAACTCCAAAGGGGCGTAATCAGTTCAAAATCAATTGTGTTGATAGATTAATTTCGCTTCTTTGGGGCTTTGCTGAGTATCTGTTAGCGAAAGAGTACTGCAAGAACTTCGATCTGTAATTCGGTTTACTGAACGTTTTTTCCTTTACTTAATGGCATTAGGGAGTACCTTGGTCTTATCGTATTTCGTGAAGGACAGTGTACTGGTATTCGGAATCGGTTGGTTTTGCTACATGGCCGTAGGCCAACAGAAAGTGTTTGCCCCGTGTACCTACGGCGCCTAAAACGCTGCTGCCGTCTCAACTAGCCCGGATCGCGGCAAGTAGCCCACAGCGACGAGCAGTAATATCCTTTTGTACAGTGGTTTGACTGAAAGACAAGGGTATCCAAGTGATTTGGTACCCGTGCGCGAGGACTACTGCTAAGAGCCGGTAGCCGCCGCATATAAGTCTTGTTGGGCTACAGCTCCTTATCTTTATTTTTTTATTTTTTGCTGGCAAAGGCTTTGTGGGCTTCTGGCGGGTTGTGCAAACACGACATTTGGTTTGAATGTCGTGTTTGGAAGGTTTGTTGTCGCTTATTTAGAGTCTGTTTCACGATTGTGTTATGCCTCTAAGCTGGGTTGTTGTTCGTTTGGATTGAATGTACTCACGTGACGTTTACGCTTTTCGGGGTAGATATCGGCGATTGTTACGAGGATTCCGGTTTCTTCGACCTCGCCGAATGTGAGGTTGAGGGTGGTGCCAAAACTGCGTAAAGTAGATGAGATATTGAGGTATGCGTTGATAAGTGGTGGTACATTGTTGCCTCTGCTACGCATTTCGCGGACTAGAATTTTGTAGTTATCGAGGTAGTCGGCACCGTTGAATAGTTCGGCGTATTGGCTCACGTCGCCATGGAATGGTAGCGGCTGGTGGGGTACGATGAGTTGGTCGGGGTCGTTGCAGACGGTTTTCATGAAATAGAGTAGCAGGTCGCGGGAGTCTTTGTCGAAGTGTGGGTACATTGTTACTTTGCCGAAGAAGTATTTCATGTCGGGGTATAGTACGCACATTGCGCCGAGTCCGTCCCAGAGATTGTCGAGGGAGAAAAGGCTTTTGCGTCCGGCTGCGCTTGCTTGGTAATGTACTTGTACAAAAGATCGGCCTAGCTCGATGGTGTACGGGAGGTATTCTTCTTGGAATTTTTCGTCGAAATGAAAGAGTTTGCCTGTGGCCAATTGGTATTTTCCGTCGGCATCTCGGGTGCTGGAACCTAGGAGTTTAAAACGGTATCCGCCAAGAATTTCACGGCTGGAAGGATCCCAAACGATGAGTTGTTGGTATGGGTTTTCGCTCAAATCGTAGGCGTCGAGGTCTAATTCTTTTCCAGTTCCGCCGCCGGCTGCGCGGAATGCTTCCTCGCGTAGGCGACCCAGCTCGCGTAAAATCATGGGCGAGTTGTTGTTGTCTAAGATGTAAATCTGGTTACCTCCGTAATTGGTGGTTCTTACGAACCGCTCTGGTGTCAGTTCGGCCATTATCTGCTCAACTGGCACGGGTGCAATTAATTCTTTCATAAGAAAATATATATTTCGATCTGTAATTTTCAGAAGATTGCCGATGGGTCGTCGGCGATTTTATATACGTGTTTACGAAGTTTGGCCGCCCATTGTGTGGGGCTTTGGCTTTTGTCGAATCTTTCGGGTGGGATTGGTTTTCCGAATACCAAGTCCATTGTGTTCCCAATTTTATTGTATAATTCATCGACAAGATACAACATCTCGAGGTTAAATTTAATGCCTATCGCCTCTCTGATTTGTGCGAACCGATAAAAGAAGTCGGTGTTGCGGCCAGATATATATACGGGTACGATTTCGCGGTTGTGGCGTATGGCGCGGGTGATTACGGTTTTTTTCCAATCGAGATCGGCAATTTTGCCGTTTACCATTCTGGATACCAGCCCTGAAGGGAACATAATGATATGGTAGTCTGAGTTGAAGGCTTCGTCGATAGATTTTACACTGTCGCGGCCTGTGCCTCCGTGCTTGTTTACTCCCACTACAAGTGGTACGAGTGGTTTCACGTTCATCAGCAAATCGTTGATGAGTGCTTTGTTCGGGCCAAAATTGTCGTAAACGGTTTTTACAAAGATTGCGCCGTCGTGGCTGCCAATAGGGTGGTTTGCTGCAAAGATATAACGTTTGTTGTTGGGTACTTGTTCTGCCCCAATACAGTTTACTTGCTGTTTAAAGTGCGCGGTGTAGGCATTTACGAATTCCATCCCTGTTAAATGGCCATAGGCATCTAAGAACGCATTCAAGTCGTCTTCGTGCACAACGCGTCTCAGGTAATTTATGACGAACGAAGGTAGCATTTTTGCCAGCCTAGGTGATCGGTCGTAGAGTATTTTGCGAACATCAATCCGAAGCTCGTTGTTTTCCATTCACAGAGATTTTAATGTTTATCATTTGTTTGCATTCAAAACCTGTTAAATTAAGGCTTTTTTATTGTTGGTAAATATTCATGGGCATTTGTCATCTGCTAATTTCGAGCCACAAAGATAGTCGAGGGTATTGGGTAATGGCAATTTTCGTTTCCTCTTTTTTTATTATATGTTCTGCAAATTTATGATTCGAGTGTTATTTCAATGCTTTTTTTTGTTTTTGTGTGTATTCTAGGGCTCACCATGCTATGGGGGATCTGTCGCGAAAAAAGGAACCGGTACTCTTGGGCGCATCGGTTGCCAACCACACTACGGTATCTGCTCCTTGGGCAGGTGTGCGTGGTGCATCTGTACCGCCCATGTCTGTTTGTACCCACCCCGGACACACGGCGTTTACACTAATTCTTTGAGGCCGTAATTCGGAGGCCAACATCTGCGTATAGGCATTGAGCAAGTTTTTCGAGAGCCTGTATGCTGCCGAATCGCCTTGGCTAAGACTTTCATTTGCGCCCATGCCACTACTCAGGTGTATAATGCGGGCATCGGTGCTGGCGCGGAGCAGGGGTAGTAAGTTGTTGGTTGTTTGTATTATACCAAATATATTGGTCTGGAAAACAGTAGCAATCTCGGTGGTAGTTAGCTGGGTAATCTGTGTGGGAGTGAATATGCCGGCATTGTGTATTAGGCTGTCTATGCGTCCGTGGTTTTGCTGCACCAGTTCGGCAAGTTGCCAACTTGATTGAGGGTCGTTGAGGTCAAGTTTATAAGGGATTACCTCTCCTGGGATTGCCTCTGCGGCGGCTTCGGCAGCTGCCATATTACGTGCGGTGAGCAAAACAATATGTCTGGCGGCGGCGAGTTGTTTTGCGGTTTCGTAGCCTATGCCTCGGTTGGCGCCGGTAATGAGTATGGTGCGCTGCATTTGTTATATTGTGTTTAAGTGGGGTGAAATTACAATTTAATCGACTTAATTACAACACATAAGTACGAGGGTGGGGGAGTGCTTCGGGGTTAACAGTTTTCAGTTCGGGAAATATGCTGGGATTCGGTTGAATAAAATGAGGTAATAATTGCTTTTTGTAACAATTGTTACAGTATTGGTGCTTGTGGCAACTGTATCTTTGTGTCAGAAATTAAAACAGACACGATATGGTACGCGAAATAGTATTGATTGATGAAGATTTATGCAACGGTTGCGGCGATTGTGTGCCCAACTGCCACGAAGGTGCTTTGCAAATGATTGATGGTAAAGCGCGGCTTATTAGCGATTTGATGTGCGATGGTTTGGGCG
>JBDKHP010000311.1:0-2726 GCA_039797645.1 Bacteroidota bacterium | reverse complement strand
AGGGAAATCGTTTGTTTTGGCTTATCGCGAGGGATCAGTCTGATATTATTAGAAGTGAAAAATTATTGACAGAAAAGGATAGTATGTTTCGGCAAATAGTCGCAAATATGCTGGAGAGTGTGCTGGTTTGTGATGCTGTTTATGATAATGAATATAGATTGATTGATTTTTTGATAAAGGATGCCAATTTTGCATTTGAGAACTTGAGCGGAATGGATAAAAAAACCTTTATTGGTAAACAGGGGCTTGATTTCTGGCCTAAAATGGATTCTGTTTGGTTTGAAAAAGCTGCGATCGTGCTTCGCACGGGAAAGCCTCAGTTGTTTGATCAGTTTTTTCGGTCGTGGAATAAATATCTACGGGTTACGCTATATTCGCCTGGACCAGATAAGATTGTTTTGGTGATTTCGGATGTGTCGGATAGTGTACGGGCTGAAATAGAGTTGCGAGATAGGGAGAGGGAGTTGAATGCAATTTTTGAAAATTCGCCCTTGTTGATGATTCTGCTCGATGAGAATAGAAATGTGCTGAAAATTAACAAGCCGCGTTCGTCTTTGGGTAGGTTTCAGAAGGGAATGGTGGTGGAAAGACTGTTGGGAAATGCGCTGAATTGTTTGAATATTCACAAGTATAAGAATGTTTGTGCTCAGGGAGATGCGTGTAAAGATTGTAAGATTGCTGATATTTATGGGAATGTTTTAGAATCAAAATCGAGCTTTGAATATCATGAAACTGATTTTTGGATGATAACAGATTATGGTCCGCTCAAAATTTCTTTACAATTGAACGCGTCCTTTTTCCTACAAGGTGGTCTGAATCGTGTGTTATTGGTGATTAATGATGTTACGGATCTTAAAAAAATTGGTTCTGCATTGCAAGAAAGCGAGAAACGCTATAAGCTATTGTCGAACCTTACGCGAGAGGGGGTGGTGGTGGCATTTCAGCAAGTTGTTGTTGATGTAAATAGGGCTTTTGAGCAAATGACGGGTATTCCGAAAACTCAACTGATTGGTAAGAATACGTCTGATTTATTTGATGGATTGCCAGAAAAATCTTACAGCCTATCCGACCCAGATCGAGATTTGGGCATAATTGAGGTAGAGGTGTTTCGTCATGACGCAACCACTTTCCCCGCTGAAATTGGAATGTTTGCCTATAAATACAATGGTGAAGATTTGAGGGTTACGACAGTGTACGACCTTACGCATAAAAAGGAAGCGGTATTGAATATTACAAAGGCTGCTGTGGAGGCAGAGGAGCACGAACGGATGCGATTGGCGCGTGAACTGCACGATGGTATTGGCCCACTGCTTTCTACGGCTAAAATTTATATCGACGCCCTTAGAGGTGCTACTACTGAAGTACGCCGAGTAGATGCTATTGCTAGACTCAAGGATACTATTGAGGAATCGCTTGTGGGAATCAGGGAGGTTTCTAATAGAATTAGTCCGCATGTATTGAAAAATTTTGGATTAGAGGTCGCAATTGAGACGTTTATATCTAAATTAAATGTAATGCCCAATTTACAGATAGGCTTCAGATCTACTCTGTATCTTAGATCACAAATGTATATAGAGACCACGATTTTTCGGATTGTTACCGAGCTGTTAGTTAATAGTTTAAAGCACGCACAAGCTACTGAAATTCAGGTAGTTTTGGGTGTTGAAGCTTCGGATATTATTTTGGCTTATACCGACAATGGTGTGGGATTTGATCTCAATGCGCACACCCATGGTATGGGATTGTTTAATATTCGGGCTAGGGTGCAAAATTTTAATGGACGAATATTTTTTGAAACAAGTAAAGGTACAGGATTGAAGGTGAGGCTCGCGATAAAGTATGAGGCTGCTACCAAAGACACAATTTTATAACGATATAATACAATGAACACAAGACACAAAGTTATTCTGGTTGACGACCATAAAATGTTTCGCGAAGGTCTTCGCTTTTTACTTAGTGAGCATCCACGTTTTGACATAATTGGAGAAGCTGTTGATGGAATAGATTTCTTAGAACTTTTAGAAATTCAGCAACCCGACATCGTGCTGATGGATATTAGTATGCCACGGATGGATGGTGTGGAGGCAACCAGACGTGCTTTGGCTAAGTATCCGAAAATGAAAGTGATTACCCTTACAATGTTTGGCGAAGAAGAATATTACTACAAGATGATTCATGCTGGTGCTAATGGGTTTCTACTCAAAGAATCGGGTAGCAGCGAATTGGCCTTGGGGCTCGATGAGGTGCTTGCTGGTAAAGATTATTTCTCTGTAGATCTTCTTAAAAATCTGGTGCTCTCTATTAGCAAACAGACGCACAAAGCCACCCAAGAGGCCGAAGAAATGCCAAAACTTACCCAGCGAGAAATTGAGGTATTGCGACTTATATGCACGGGCCTTTCGGCCAAAGAAATCGCGATGGAACTCGACGTATCGCCGCGTACCGTAGAAGCCCACAAAGCCAATTTATTTACAAAAACTGGCACACAAAATTCCAGTTCGCTTATAATGAATGCGCTGAGACTTAAATTAGTAGATCTCTAGTAGGCTGTTTTTAATTTATTTTCCTGCCCATTTCGACCGACTAATAATTATTGGCTCGCCCCCCGAAGCCTCTCATCGACGATTTCTTCGATTTCGGCCAATATGCATAACCTGCCGTAAAGCAATATGCTCTTGGTCCAATCTGGTTGAATGAAATGGATACCGAGTGCATAGGCGTAAAAT
>JBDKHP010000310.1:0-2963 GCA_039797645.1 Bacteroidota bacterium | reverse complement strand
AGCGGGGCTTTTTTGATGTGTTTAGCTCCCGCTCCAAATCCTTATTTTTATTTTTTTTAGGGTCTTATATCGGGTTGGTGGTGGCGCGTTGTTGTATAAAAAAAGCTCCTACTTTGTGGGTAGGAGCTTTGTATAGAGTGAATTGTGTTTATTCTACAACCCATGTACTGCCACTGAAAAGCAAATCTGTCATGCAAGAAATATTGGATTTTGCGGAGATTTCTTGTATCTGGTTTTCCATTTTTTCTTCGTAGGTAGTAGCTTCAACGGAACGAATTACACCGAGTACTACGGGAAAATCGGGGTAGCTTGCGCGGGCCAACATCATGTGAAGGGTGGGGTCGGCTTCGGTGGGATCGTGTACTAGGATGTCGGCGAGGGTGTAGCCGCCTTCGCCAATGGTTACGGTTTTGAGTTTGAGGCCGTCTAATACGAGGCCCTTGTCGCGCTTTTCGCCGTAGATCATGGGTTGGCCGGCCTCGAGTACGAGTTGTCGCTCTTCGCGGTAGAGCTTGTCGGTGAAGTCTGCAAATACTTTGTCGTTAAAGATTACACAATTTTGAAGTACTTCGACTACCGAAGTTCCTCGGTGTTCGTGTGCGGCCTTAAAGACTTCTACAGAGAGTTTTAGGTTTCCGTCGATGGTACGTGCAAAGAACTTGCCTTGTGCGCCAATGGTGAGTTCGCCGGGAATAAATGGCGGCTCGATGGTGCCATAGGGCGAGGTTTTGGTTACTTTCCCCTCGGCTGAAGTGGGCGAATATTGGCCTTTTGTGAGGCCGTATATTTGGTTGTTGAGCAACACGATGTTGAGGTCGATGTTGCGTCGGATTTCATGTATGAAGTGGTTTCCGCCGATTGCCATTGCGTCGCCGTCGCCGGTTACTTGCCAAACACTGAGCTTGGGGTTGGCTACTTTTACGCCCGATGCGATTGCGCCTGCCCTACCGTGAATGGTGTGGAAGCCGTAGGTATTCATGTAATACGGAAAGCGCGACGAACATCCGATGCCAGATATTACGGCAACTTCTTCGGTGGCTAGGCCTAATTCGGCCATTGCTTTGTGTACGGAATTGAGTACGGCTATGTCGCCGCAACCTGGGCACCAGCGTACTTCTTGGTTGCTTTTATATTCTTTGGGTTGTAGTGTGACTCCTTGAGGTATCATAATAAATGCTTTTTAGGTCTTAAAACAGATGTAGTGGTGTGGCTTTTACTGGTTTAGAAGTGAGTTAAAGTGGTCTTTCAACTCAAGGGATGTAAAAGGTAAACCTTGTACCTTGTTGTATTGCAAAAACTTAATGTCCTCGAAATTGGAACGGAGATAGCTTGCAAATTGGCCAAGGTTTAGTTCGCAGACTACAATTTTTTTGAAGCCACGGAATATTTGGGCTGTATTCTGAGGCATGGGCGAAATGTAATTAAAATGCGTGAGTGCGATTTTGACGCCTTCTTTGCGCATATCGCGTACGGTGGTAAGTAAGTGTCCGTAGGTTCCGCCCCATCCCACAACTAACAATTCGGCATCTTGGTCGCCAATGATGGTTTGCAAGGGAATGTCGTTTGCTACGCGTGCTACTTTTTCGCGGCGTGTGTGTACCATTATTTCGTGGTTTTCGGGGTTGTGAGAAACGCCGCCCGTGAGGCTGTCTTTCTCTAGGCCACCAATGCGGTGTTCGTGTCCGGGTGTTCCGGGTATAGCCCAGTTTCGTACGAGGGTTTCAGCCTTGCGTGCATAGGGCTTGTAATCTACACCTTGTGGTGCAAATGGCACTTTTATGGCGGGGTAATTACTCATCTGGGGAATTCGCCAAGGTTCGGATCCGTTTGCAAGGAAACCGTCGGTGAGTAAGATTACGGGTGTCATGTGTTCGAGTGCAATACGTCCGGCCTCGAAGGCAAAGTCGAAACAATCTGAGGGTGTGCTAGATGCCACTACTACTACAGGGCTTTCGCCGTTTCGGCCATAGAGAGCTTGCAACAAATCAGACTGTTCGGTCTTGGTGGGTAAACCCGTAGATGGGCCACCCCGTTGTACGTTTACAACCACGAGAGGTAATTCTGTCATCACAGCTAAACCGATTGCTTCGGCTTTAAGTGCCAATCCAGGACCAGAGGTTGTGGTAACAGCAAACGAACCTGTAAATGCTGCGCCAATTGCGGTACAAATACCTGCTATTTCGTCTTCGGCCTGAAATGTTTTAGCACCCAAATCTTTGCGTTTGGAGAGTTCCTGCAAGATCTCTGTGGCTGGAGTAATGGGGTAAGAACCACAAAACAATTTAAGATTTGCGCGTTCGGCAGCAGCCAAAAGCCCCCAAGCTGTGGCTACGTTTCCGCTGATATTTCGGTATGTACCGCTAGAAATGTTGGCTTTTGCAATGACAAAACTACGGGGGAGTGCCTCTATTGTATTGGCATAATTAAAACCTGCCTTGAGCACGCGTTTGTTAATCTCGACAACAATGGGTGCTTTCTTAAATTTTTTCTCGAAAAAAGCTTCTGTAAAATTAAGAGGTCGGTTGTAGAGCCAATACACGATACCTAAGGCAAACATGTTTTTACTTCGGGCTACACTTTTGGGGTCGGCAGCCAAATCGGCAACCGTATCGCGGGTAAATGAGGTAATTGGAGCTTCAATAATATTAAAATCGGCAAATAAATCGGATTTGAGAGGATTTTCTGAATATCCAGCTTTTTTCAAGCTTTTGTCGTCGAAACTATCGACATTTACGATGATTGTCCCCCCTTTTTTTACCCACTTCGCATTGGCATGAAGTGCCGCAGGGTTCATCGCTACCAGCACATCGGCATAGTCTCCGGGAGTGTTCACTGCATTGCTCCCCAAATGTACTTGGTATCCAGAAACGCCCCCCACAGTGCCTTGCGGCGCACGGATTTCAGATGGATAATCGGGGAAAGTGACCAGATCGTTACCTAATAATGCAGAAGTATCACTAAAT
>JBDKHP010000309.1:0-3997 GCA_039797645.1 Bacteroidota bacterium | reverse complement strand
TATAGAATTGAAAAGCGTCTGAGGTAACACCTTTAACAGTCATATGAGATCTGTTATATGTGCTCTTTTCTGCTGAATACAAGGCAACCACATTTATTCTGTGTTTTTCTGCAAATACCCGATCGTAGGTCAATAAGTTTTCAGACGTCCAGCCAGTACCACGAGAGTTGCTAACCGTTGCCGATGACAAGGTAGATGGGTTTGTACTAAACACACCTTCACCCGTGTAAGAACCACCGTTACCCTGATTAAAGTTTAGCCCCACATTGGTGCGAAATTTCAAACCTTCCACACCTGGAATTTTCACTTCAGCATAAACTGAGTTATAAGACGAAACACCTCTTGATTGATTGATTGACTTATCTCCAAGAGCCTCCAAAGTAGATCTGGTTTCTGTCCAAGCATCGTCAGCGGGCATGCTAAACATTCTCTTGAACGAACCATCTGTATTGTACGGATTTACTAACGGCGAGGCGCTCAAAATACTGTAAATTCCACGTCCGTTGTTGGTAACAGAATAACTATTGTTAGAAGTAAAACCAACAGAAATATAATCGTTAATCTCCTGATCTATTGAACTACGCAAAGAAAGGCGGCTGTAATCTTCGTTAGGAAGTACTGATTCATCTTTGTAATAACCCAAGCCGAATTTGTAGTTACTTTTTTCTGTGCCGCCAGATACAGACAGGTCATGGCTGGTGGTCATTGCACTTGAATACATAAGATCTTGCCAATCTGTATTTGTACCAGCAACTTCATCCAGTCCGTTTGTAGAGTACACACCCGCATCCGCGCGAAGTTTCGACAACTTTTCGCCACTCATCATTGGGTATTTTGCGAAGACAGTTTTGATGCCTTGGTAACCACTATAACTGATACGCGGTTTTTGTCCTTTTTTACCTTTTGTAGTAGTAATTAAAATTACACCGTTGGCACCACGAGAACCGTAAATAGCAGTAGCAGAAGCATCTTTCAAAATGTCAAGACTCTTAATATCGCTAGGGTTAATATCACCAATGGTTCCACCAAAAGGAATACCATCTAGTACGATGAGAGGATCGTTACTTGCATTCAACGAACGTGTACCACGGATACGAATCTGCATCGCTGCACCTGGTTTAGATGAATTTGCAGAAAGCTCCACACCCGATACGCGGCCTTGTAAGGCTTGGGTAATGTTAGAAGAAGCTACTTGATTCAATTCTTCGCCACCGATAGATGCCACCGAACCTGTAACTGTTTCTTTGCGTTGTGTACCGTAACCAATTACAACTACTTCGCCAAGGGTTTTGATGTCGGCGGCCAACTTTACGTTGATTACAGTTTGTCCATTGAGGGTTACTTTTTGTGAAGTGTAACCCACAGATGAAATGATTAAAACGGCATTTTTTGGTGCATTGAGGCTGAATTTGCCATCGAAATCGGCAATTGCACCGTTGGTAGTTCCTTCTACTACTACACTGGCTCCAATGAGCGGGTCGCCTTCTACGCTTGTGACTGAACCCGTAACTTGGATTCCTTGTGCGTAGCTTAAATTCCCCAGAATGAGTAGAACGAACAACAGCAGCATCTTAGGTAAAAGATGTTGGCATTGCCTTCTTGTGTAAAATTTTACTTTCATAAGTCAAGGTTTTGTTAATAGTACTTGTTTGTTTATGGTTAACCCAAGCAATGTGTGCAATGGATTACGCAATTTTATGGATATGCGGCTATATGTGCTATAACATTCCTTACTTCGGCTGTAAATATTCTTACATTACGCTTAATCGTATGATAAATATCTAATTTATGATATTCGGGTGCATCAATTTCGTCAGTTGATTTTGCAGCCACGGATATAGGGGGTGTTTTATCGGGAAAAGTTCTGTTCCGGACGGTTTTTAGGGCGTGAGAATTTGGCCAAGCCGTGTCATGGCCGAAGGCCAACTATATGGGCTAGCCTCGGGTACTTACGGCGTTACAGATGGAGCTGCCGACCGAACTAGCCCGGATCGCGGCAAGTAGCCCACAGCGACGAACTGCAATATCCTTTGGTACAGTGGTTTGATTGGAATACAAGGGTAGCCAAGTGGTTTCGTTCCCGTGCGCGAGGACTACTGCTAAGAGCCGGTAGCCGCCTTTACAAATTTTGTTGGGCTACAGCTCCTTATCTTTATTTTTCTTTTTTTTGCTTTCGGTTGGTTTGGGCCTTGTGTGTTTGTGTGTCGGGATGTGCAATTTTGGGGGATTAATGCGTAGAGTTGGCATTTTTTCTGTTATTTTGTTGTAGTTACTGCGCGGCGTTCGTGTTGAATAGGGCGCTTGTTTGGCTTCGAGACACAGCAAAATCTGAACTTATGTACAAACGTAAAATAATTAACGACCCTGTATATGGGCTTATCGAGATTCCGTATGGGATTGTTTTTGAGGTAATAGAGCATCCGTATTTTCAGCGTTTGCGCAGGGTGAAGCAATTGGGGCTTTCGCATTATGTGTACCCTGGGGCTACGCATACGCGGTTTGAGCATGTGTTGGGTGCGATGCATCTGATGACGCTTGCCGTGGCTTCGCTTCGTGGGAAGGGTGTTGAGATTTCGGATGATGAGGAGTTGGGGGTGGTTTTGGCGATTTTGCTGCACGATGTGGGGCATGGCCCGTTCTCGCATACCCTGGAGCGTCAGTTTGTGGAGGGTAGCTCGCATGAGGTTTTTACTTTGCTTATAATGAGGGAGTTAAATGTACATTTCGGGGGAAAACTGGCTACTTGTATTGCAATTTTTGAGAATCGTTACCCTAAGAAATTTTTGCATCAGCTGGTTTCGAGCCAGTTGGATATGGATCGGTTGGATTATTTGGGTCGGGATAGTTTTTATACGGGTGTTTCGGAAGGTGTGGTGGGGGCCGATCGGATTATTAAGATGTTGACCTTGCACAACGACCAATTGGCGGTGGAGGCAAAGGGTATTTATTCGATAGAGAATTTCCTGATTTCCAGACGTTTGATGTATTGGCAGGTGTATTTGCATAAAACGGTGCTGGTGTCGGAAAAGTTGTTGACCCATATTGTGCATCGGGCGAAGGCTTTGGTGCAATCGGGTAGGATGTTGTTTGCCACGCCGGCTCTGAATTTTTTTCTTTCGCGCAATTTTAGTGCATTGGACGTACTTAATTCTGATGATTCTGATGGTATTACTGACTTAGTTCGTAATTTTGCGGCGATTGACGATACGGATATTCTGTCGGCTATTAAGGTTTGGGCTTCGGATGAGGATAGGGTGCTGTCTTTTTTGTCGGGAGCTTTAATCAATCGGCGATTTTTTCGGATCGAAATTCAGGAGCATCCTTTTGATGAAGAGCGGGTGGCCAATTTGCGTATTGAGTGGGCTACCAAACTGGGTGTGGATGTGGATCTGGCTAAGTATCTTGTTTTTACGGGTTCTGTGAGTAACCATGCGTACAGTATTAAAAGCGACCAGATTAATATTTTGTATAAGGATGGCCGCGAGGTGGATGTGAGTAAAGCGTCGGATATGTTCAATATTTCGGTGCTTTCGAGAAATGTAAAGAAGTATTATCTGAGTGAACCTAAATTGTAGCTTTGCTTGGTGGGTTTTCGTAACTTGGTTTTGTTTAATATATCTAATTTATAGCGCAATGAAGTTTTCAGCAGGACAAATAGCCCAGTTTCTGGGAGGTAGGGTCGAGGGAGATCCGGAAGTATCGGTTTCAACGGTTTCGAAAATAGAGGAAGGAAAAGTGGGTTCGTTGGCTTTTTTGGCAAACCCAAAGTATGGTAAGTATTTGTACGAAACGGAGGCTTCTATTGTACTGATAAACGACGATTTAGAAATTACTTGTGAAGTGAAACCGACGCTGATTCGGGTGCCCAATGCGTATGAATCGTTTGCTTCTTTGCTGGAAATGGTTTCGCAGACGCGTCCGCAAAAAGTGGGCGTTGATATGCAGGCGTATGTGTCGCCCTCGGCTGTCTTGGGCGAAAATGTGTATGTGGGAACTT
>JBDKHP010000308.1:0-6668 GCA_039797645.1 Bacteroidota bacterium | reverse complement strand
TGTTGGTACTGGGCTAATCATTGTGTTGGGTATTTACGGTACAACGCTGATTCAGCGAGAGGGAAAAATTGTGAACGACATACCGCATGACCACGATCTTTTTACGAGTTTGATGCTCATGGAGAATGATATGGGTGGGGTAATGCCTTTGGAGATTCTGGTGGATACCCGCCAGCCTCGTAAGGCCAAAAGTTTTGGGACGATTCGCAAATTGAGCCAACTCAGCGATAGCCTCAGGCGATTCCCTGAATTGGCTAAACCGATGTCGATTGCCGATGCGGCACATTTTGCCAAACAAGGTTTCTACAATGGCGATAAGGAGTATTATGGTATGCCAAGTATGCAAGAGATGAGCTTTATTAGTAAATACTTGCCCAAGGAATCGAATGCTAGTAAAGATCTGATGGGGAAATATATAGACTCAACCCAGCAAATTACACGGATGAGTATTCAGATGAAAGATGTGGGGGCAATTCGTATGCATACCTTGGCCGATAGTATCTGGACTGTGATACGTGAGGTTTTCCCTGCGGAAAAATACGACATTACGCTTACTGGCTTTACGATGTTGTATGCCCGTGGGGCTGACTACTTGGTGCAGTCGATGTTTGTAAGTTTGGCTTTGGCGATTGTACTCATTGCCGGACTGATGGCGATGATGTTTAGCGAATGGCGCATGGTACTCATCTCGTTGATACCCAACGTAATTCCTTTACTTATGACAGGTGCGCTGATGGGATTTTTCCATGTTCCGATCAAACCTTCTACGGTATTGGTATTTAGTATTGCTTTTGGTATTTCTGTCGATAACACCATTCACTTTCTAGCTAAATACCGACAAGAACTTTTGGTTTATAACGGAGCCATTCGCCAGTCGGTAATTAGTGCGATTCGCGAAACCGGTGTGAGTATGCTCTACACCTCTATTATATTGTTCTCTGGTTTCAGCGTATTTGCCATCTCAGATTTTGGGGGCACAATCGCCTTGGGTTTGTTGGTGTCCTTTACGCTCTTCTCGGCTTTATTTTCCAACCTGCTAATTTTGCCATCGCTTTTACTTACGTTAGAGAAAATCATCACAACCAAAGCATTCAGTGAAAACAACTAAGCACAATCTGCCACAGGCAATCGACAGTCATTTGCAAAGCATAGAAAAGGAGCTTACGCCAATACTCGCAGCACTTACCACAGAGCTTCGCGTAGCGGAACTTAGCGAGCCTTTTGCCTACATCATGAGCCTCGGGGGGAAGCGTTTGCGCCCCGCTCTGATGCTTATGGCGTGCCAGATTTTTACTGACGACCTTACGCCAGCACTCAGGCCAGCAATTGGCCTAGAGGTGTTTCATAACTTCAGCCTAGTGCACGACGACATTATGGACAAAGCACCCATACGTCGGGGCAAAGCCACCGTTCACCATGTATGGAACGACAATATCGCACTGCTCCTGGGCGACACCATGCTCATAAAAAGTTACGACTACTTCACAGAATTACAGCCAACGGTATTCAAGCAAGCGTTTGAGGTATTCAACAAAGCTGCATTGGAAGTGTGCATTGGCCAGCAAATGGATATGAACTTTGAGACCCGCGACGAAGTACGCGCTCAAGAGTATCTCGAAATGATAAGCCTCAAAACATCTGTACTGATTGCAGCTGCGCTCAAAATTGGAGCAATAATCGGCAGAGCTAGCGAAGCCGAAGTCGATCTATTGTACGAATTTGGCCTAAACCTTGGGCTTTCGTTCCAAGTACAAGACGACATCCTCGACGTGTACGGCGACCCTGAAGTGTTTGGCAAAGCAATCGGTGGCGACATACTCGCCAACAAGAAAACCTTCTTGCTCATTCGGGCAATGGAACTTGCCCAAGGCGAAACCCGAGATGAACTACAACATTGGCTCTCGGTACAAACGTACGAACCCCAATCAAAAATTGTGGCCGTAACAAACATCTACAACCAACTCAATTTATTGACCCTAACCGAGGCACTTCGCGAAGAATTTTACGACAAAGCCCTCGAAGCACTCGCAAAATTGGAACTGAAAATGCAAGAATCTGCCCATAAACTCATAGATTTGCGTAACTTTGCACACTGGTTATTGCGGCGTAACTACTGATTTCGGTACAGATATACCAATAATGCACGCCAGAGCCTTGTATCTTTTGAAAAAATATTAAATTTGCCCACTGCAAACATATATCGTGAGATCCGAACATAATTCAAATTTGAAAAATAATGTCTAAGAATATCGGTAAACTTGTACAGGTAATCGGTCCGGTTATCGACGTTAGTTTTGAAGCCGAAGGCGCTTCAATGCCAAAAATATTGGATGCCTTGGAAATAGTACGCGAAGAAGGCGGAAACCTAATCTTCGAAGTACAACAACACATTGGCGAAAAAACAGTCCGTGCCATTGCCATGGAATCAACTGACGGCCTCCGTAGAGGACTGGACGTATTGGCCACTGGCTCACCGATAAAGATGCCTACTGGCGAAGCAATTCGAGGCCGTCTTTTCAACGTGGTGGGCGACACAATCGACGGAATCGGTACAATATCCAAAGAAAACGGATATCCAATCCACCGCGAAGTACCCGCGTTCGACACCCTTGCAACCGACACCGAAGTGCTCTTCACCGGTATCAAAGTAATCGACCTCATCGAGCCTTATGCAAAAGGCGGTAAAATCGGTTTGTTTGGTGGTGCAGGTGTAGGCAAAACCGTACTCATCCAAGAACTTATCAACAACATCGCAAAAGGCCACGACGGCTTTTCTGTATTCGCAGGCGTAGGCGAACGCACACGCGAAGGAAACGATTTGTTGCGCGAGATGATCGAATCTAAAATCGTACGTTACGGCGACGAGTTTATCCACAGCATGGAAAAAGGCGAATGGGACATCAGCAAAGTAGATAAAGACGAACTCAAAAACTCACAAGTAACCATGGTCTTTGGCCAGATGAACGAACCCCCTGGCGCACGTGCCCGCGTAGCACTTTCCGGCCTCACAGTAGCCGAAAGCTTCCGCGACGGCGATGGCAAAAGCGGTGGTAGAGACATCCTCTTGTTCGTAGATAACATCTTCCGTTTCACCCAAGCAGGTTCAGAAGTATCCGCACTACTAGGCCGTATGCCATCAGCCGTAGGATACCAACCCACCTTAGCCACCGAAATGGGCGAGCTTCAAGAGCGAATCACCTCTACAAAAGCAGGCTCAATCACTTCAGTACAAGCAGTATATGTACCTGCCGATGACTTAACCGATCCTGCCCCCGCAACCACATTTGCCCACTTAGACGCCACCACAGTACTAAGCCGCAAAATAGCAGAACTCGGCATCTACCCCGCCGTAGATCCACTCGATTCCACCTCGCGCATCCTATCGCCCGAAGTAGTAGGCGAGCTACACTATAACACCGCCCAGCGCGTAATCAACATCCTACAACGCTACAAAGAATTGCAAGACATCATTGCAATCCTCGGTATGGACGAACTCTCCGAAGACGACAAACTCGTGGTACACCGCGCACGTCGCGTACAACGATTCCTCTCGCAACCCTTCTTCGTAGCAGAACAATTCACAGGGCTACAAGGCGTACTCGTACCCATCGAAGACACCATCAAAGGCTTCAACATGATCCTCGATGGCGCCGTAGATAAGTACCCCGAAGCCGCCTTCAACCTCGTAGGAAGCATCGAACAAGCAATCGAAAAAGGCGAAAAATTACTAGCCGATTCAAAAGCATAAAAGCAACATTGAGTAACACATAAACACCGAAACAATGCATTTACATATTATCACACCCGATAAAAGTGTTTTCGAAGGCAACGCCGAGCTAGTACAACTACCCGGAACCGACGGTTTGTTTGAGTTGCTCAATAACCATGCGCCGATTATCGCCACCCTTAAAAAAGGCACCATCAGAGTAAAACCCGAAAAAGAAGCCGAAAAAAGCTTCCAGATCACCGGTGGCGTACTCGAAGCACAGCAAAATAAAGTCGTAGTTTTAGTAGAGTCAGTCCTCTAAAACCACAAATCACACCGGGCAAAACCCACCAGAGGCCGTTTCATACCAGAAACGGCCTCTTTCATTTCCAAGCAAGCCAATAAGCTAAGAGAAAGAAAAAAGAAAAAAATAAGGATTAGAAGCTGTAGCCCTACAAAATTTGTAAGGGCGGCTACCGGCTCTTAGCAGTAGTCCTCGCAACGGATACCGCATCACTTGGCCACCCTTGCATTACAATCATACCACTGCAACAAAGGCCACACCCCCTCATGCTGTGGGCTACTTGCCGCGATCCGGGCTAGTTGTAGCCACAGCTCCATCTGTAACGCCGTAAATACACAAGACCCATACTTTCAGTTGGCCTACGGCCATGGAGCGTTTTTAACGCACAGGTTCTCTGGCAAGACCCAATTTTCAAAAACAAACATCCAATTAATTGGAAGGCATCCTTCGTATTAGGCAAGTTTTTCGACTCCTACGGAAGCCCAATTGCCACATTATTCACCAACTTGGGTTTCGAATATTTGTGAATCACATAAATTACACTTCCTTTTTTTATGAAATCGAAAACACATTTAAACCTTTCATAAATCTTAAAAAAACTCAAAATATAAAACAGAACGGATTCTTTTAAGAGTATTTTTTACGTTTTTTATTAGTTTCTAAAAAAAACAAACCAAAGCTTTAAGACTAGATATTTAAAGGGTTTCCAGCCCCCATTCTGCATCATTTCTTATAGGAATTGTCGAATTTGTGTAAGCTTTTTACGAACCACTAGCCTAACTTTACAAACGTAATAAGCATCACACCCAACACCATTATTTAATATTAGTATGAAACAGAAGGCTCGTTTGCGTTTTTTATTGTTTGCCGAGTGGCTAACATTAGTTTGTTTGGTACTGATTTTTGTGTGGGTGATAATCGGCTTATGAGTGCGATTAATCTCCGAATATCCTAAATAAGTATATACTATTATGAAACGTAATCTTTCAAAAATCTCGACAAACTTCTTATTGGCTTTGCTTATTTCGGCACTAGCTGCATGTAGTAAAGACAGCCCCGAACCAAGCCCTGTAACACCCGTAGTAAAAACAGATGCGATAGGGCTTCATACTCTCGCAGAGTTCCCTATAGGTGTAGCAATTAGTACCGATAAGTTGTACACAAATACGGCTTACGAAGCCGTCGCAAACAAACAGTTCAATAGCGTTACGGCCGAAAATATTTTCAAACCATCGTATTTGCATCCCTCTGAAGGCACCTACAATTGGACTGACGCCGACAAACTCGCCAAATACTGCCAAGACAATGGCAAAAGATTGCACGGCCATACCCTCGTATGGCACAGTCAGATTCCCAAATGGATGGAAGATTATGTAGGGACACCCGAACAATGGGATGCGATGATGAAAACCCACATTCAGACGATAGTAGCCCATTTCAAAGGCAAAGCTGTAAGTTGGGATGTGGTAAACGAAGCATTCAACGATGACGGTACGTTTCGTAATTCGGTTTGGTACCAGCATCTAGGCGAAGATTTCATAGAGAAAGCCTTCGTATATGCCCACGAAGCCGACCCAGACGCAATACTGTTCTACAACGATTACAATATAGAGTCGAGCCCATCTAAACGCAATGCAATATTGGAGCTGCTCGTAAAACTCAAAGATAAAGGAGTCGCTGTGGGTGGTATCGGTATGCAAATGCACATTGGACTTTCTTATCCGTCGTTGAGCGACATTAGCACCGCAACAAGTGCTTTTTACCTCAAAGGGTTTCGCGTACATTGGTCGGAACTCGATGTTTCTACCAATCCCGACGCCAACACATCTTATACTTACTCAACTGCGGTAAACGCAGCCCTTACCTCACGCATGGCTGGCGTTGTAAAACGTTACTTTGAAGTGCCTGCATCACTACGTTGGGGTATTACTTTCTGGGGCGTAGGCGATGGCGACTCATGGATTCCTATTGTGTTCAAACATGCAGACAATCCCTTATTATACGATGCCCAGTACAAACCTAAAGACTGTTATTATTCCGTACAAACAGCTCTAAAAGATTATTTCAAAACTAAATAGTGTACCGAGTAAAAACCGTTGGTAACGCCAAACAACGGTTTTTCGTTTCTTTTCTATTTTTTAAGGCAATTATTGTAATGTAATCTCGACCAGATTACGGGATAGATGCCTTTTTGTGACATTTTACTAAAAACCCTAATTCTTTATTTATGAAAAATCATTTACTATTTGTGTTTTCCTCCGTATCCGGACGAGCCCGCAGTGCCTTTGTGCTCCTGCTTTGCTTGTTTGCGATTGGGCAGGGTGTAAACGCCCAAATTATTGGTACGGTGAGCGATAAAACCACCGACGAAAAACTCCCTGGAGTTACCATTGCGATTAAAGGTGCATCTGTCGGTACGATTACCGATTTCGATGGAAAGTTCTCTATCCAAGCCAAAGGCTCAGATGTGCTTGTGTTCTCATTCATGGGTTATACCTCGATTGAAGTTCCTGTGAATGATCAGAAAATTATGAATATTGGCTTAGAACTATCGGCCAAAAGTTTGGATGAGGTTGTGGTAGTGGGTTATGGTACCATGAAGCGAAGCGACCTTACCGGTGCAACGGTTTCCGTACGCGAAGAACAACTCAAATCGGT
>JBDKHP010000307.1:0-7151 GCA_039797645.1 Bacteroidota bacterium | reverse complement strand
TGGCCGATTATCGTGTCGTAGTACAAGACAGTACTTGGTTTGACAAGCATCCAGACTTCACATTTCTTAACCGACAAAAGAATCTGGGTATTTTAAGCACCGACCAAAATGGATACCACAGATTGCTCGCCGATACGTCCGTAATCTCTGTGAAACGCAACCTCCAAAGTCCGAATGCAGGAAGGGATAACGTCTTCCCTCATAATACATTAGATTGGAGTCCCGATCAATTTGGACCAATTGTAATCCCAGAAAAAGGCGCAACAATTAAACTTTCCGAAGTCAATATTAAACTCTACGAACGAATAATAGAAGTTTACGAACACAATGAATTAACGGCTTTTGACGACGGAACTTTTGCAATAAATGGCAAAAAAACCGAAGCCTACACTTTCCAAATGAATTATTATTTTGCAATTGGCGACAATTGGAACAACTCATTCGATTCCAGATATTGGGGCTTTGTACCCGAAGACCATATTATAGGACGTGCATTTTTGGTTTGGTTCTCTGCCGAACCAGACGAACATAACCTACGTGCAATTCGTTGGGAGCGGCTTTTTCGGCCAGTGGGTTGTTTGTAAGTTGCTTTTTATCAATTACATAACAAGTTGTTGCGATGCACCGCCTTGGCCCCGATTGTTTCTTGGCTTGTTGTGAAACGCATCGGTGCTACATGGCTTATGCCAAGCTGAAGTTTTAGCCCAGCCTAACACCAGCGTTACAAATGCTGCTGCCGTTACAACTAGCCCGGATCGCAGCAAGTAGCCCACAGCGACGTGATGCAATACCCTTTCGGACAGTGGTTAAACTGAAATTCCTAAGCAGCCTACTGATACCGTACCCGTGCGCGAGGACTACTGCTAAGAGCCGGTAGCCGCCGCACATAGATACTGTTTAGCTCCCGCTCCTAATCATTATTTTTTTTAATTTCGGTTGGTTTTCGTTTAAAACTTTGCCTGTTCTAACAGATTGTTCAAACGAATCTTGTTATATTATGCTTATTAGCCGAAAAAAAAATAATGATTAGGAGCGGATACCCAACTTTTCAAATAAGCCCCGCTGCCGGCTATCCGCTTGTAGTCCTCGCAAACGGGTACTTCGTCACTTGGGTGCCTGTGTGTTTCAGTCAAATCGCTGTACCAAAGGATATTGCGTCATGTTGCTGTGGGCTACCGCTACTATCCGGGCTAGACCGAATACTTCCATTTCAAACCCAAGCCGGAATTTCGCGGGGCAAACCCACCAGTTGGCCGATGGCCATGTGGCGTTATCGTACGCCAAGCCTTCGGCTTGCCTTGCGCCACATTACCATTTTCGCCCGAGTACACATCCGTTTTACCCGATCGTAGTTTCGGGGAAATTCGTAGATTCATCTTGGGCAAAACGACGTTCTACCTCCGCTTGAATCCGCTCCATTAACCAAAGAGGCGTAGATGTTGCACCACAGATACCGATACTCTTGGCATTGGCGATCCAGTCTGCTTGCAATTCTTCGGGGCTTGTGAGAAAATAGGAACGATCGTTTACCTTTTTACACACACCGTGAAGGGTAATACCGTTGGAACTCTTACGCCCGCTTACAAACAAGACCACATCATGACGTTGGGCAAATAAGCGTAATTCGGGCTCGCGGTTGGACACTTGCCTGCAAGTGGTATCGTTAAATTCCACCACACCTGCTCCCGAAAGCCCAGCGGCTTTGTCAGCTCGTTCTTTCATTTGAATAAAAACTTTCGACAGGCGTTCTTTACTTTTTGTTGTTTGCGAAAACAATTTGATCGGTTTGGAGTAATCAATCAAGTCTAAATCAGATTCGTCGCTCACTACGATTGCATTACCTTGGGTTTGCCCCACAAGCCCCACAACCTCTGCATGGCCTTTTTTACCATAGATTACAACCTGAGACTGGTTGTTCTCCGCTATATCAAAACCGCTACGAACCCTATTTTGCAATTTAAGCACAACCGGGCATGAAGCGTCTATTAATTCGATGTTATTCTCGAGTGCAATTCTATATGTACTTGGCGGCTCTCCGTGGGCACGAATAAGTACCCGTACATTTTTCAGCTCTGCAAACTGCTCATAATTAATAGTTTTCAATCCCTTCGCACAAAGGCGTTCTACTTCCATTTCGTTATGAACAATATCGCCCAAACAATAAAGTTCCCCGTGTTTAGCGAGTTCATTTTCAGCGGCTTCAATCGCATACACCACCCCGAAACAAAACCCCGACTTATTATCTATTTCTACATTCATAAAACTGTTCTTAGGTCTAAATACGACAATTAATACCCCTATAACGCGTCTAAATATTGTGTTCTTACAACGGAACTTAGTATCTTTAAACGCCTATTTTTTGTGCAGGGAAATATAACTGAGAAACAAAGTTAGAACAAAGTTTACAAACAGCTTTATTTTATGGCTGCAAAAACACCGCGCAATCTTTCGGCAAGCAAGAATGACGAATAATTCTTTTTGAGGATTTTGCGTAACAAAAACGGAACAAAATATGTACAAGTATATATTATGGATACTATCTACAAACTTACCATGAGAGATTTGATTAAAACAATACTTAGCAAAGTAATTTGGAGCTTTTCTCTGATAGTGGTTGTAAGTACTTCTATATTCGGACAACGTAATTACAGCCCCAA
Source organism: Bacteroidota bacterium (assembly GCA_039797645.1). Lineage (GTDB taxonomy): Bacteria > Bacteroidota > Bacteroidia > Bacteroidales > JBDKHP01 > JBDKHP01. Next base: position 4,494 of record JBDKHP010000307.1, on the reverse strand, counting down.
ACCAATCACTCCACTTTCCCATTTTTGGCGTTGGCACTCTTACCCCGAACTAAACGGAGAAGGCTACAACTCGCTTTCAATTGCACCCGAGGGAACTATGTGGTTTGGTGTAGCAAATGGAGTTATGAGCTACGACGGACTAAAATGGATTCACTACAACGATTCGACCTCAGCGGTGAAAGGTTTGGTGTATGGTATTGATGCAAGTTTGCCAGGTAAAGTATATGCGGCCAGCGATTCGGGTGTCTTTTTATACGAAAATAACTCATGGCGTCTGTTTTTTAATCCCAGAAAATGGAAAGGCTTTTCGCCCCGAGATATTGTTTGTTTGCCAGATGGACGGGTCTTTTTAGGATTGGAAAACGGTGTGGCGGTTATCGAAAAGAATAAACTTAGTCTTATTGCCAATTCCAATGATATAAATTCGCTTCAAAAAGATCTGCTTTCGCTTCAAGGAGTTTGTCTTCCAAAAATATGTTTTACCGGTGCTGGTAAAATCGTTTCGGAAAAGTACACGTATTTGGAGTCAATTAATAGCCGATCCAATGCTCTCTACAAAGGGAAAAACAATGTACTTTGGATGGGACTCGGTAAAGGGGTGGTTGCTTCCTATAATTTGAACAAAAACTTACAAGATCCAGATGCTTGGCGTGTACTCACAAAACTAGACGGAATTGTAGATGAATATGCCGACGAATTTCTTTTGACCCAAAACAATGAACTGTGGGTGGTATTCAACAAAAGCAATGGGGGAGTAAATATTGTAACCGACAATAAGGTGCGGACGATAGACCTCGATGTTTTTGGGGGTAACAATATCTGTACAGGCCTTGAACAAACACGCGATGGTACAATTTACGTGGGTGGGCTACGTACTTTACATGCATTCAAAAACAACAATTGGATAATCTATAAGAACCCAGACGTACCCCTCCCCCCAAGTCGGATGCACTTAGAGTTAGCTCCAGATGGTTCTCTTTGGGTGCTCGGAATCATGTCGGATGTATTTAGGGTGGACTATGCAAACAGTAAATGGCAGGTTTACAAAGACCTCAATTTTCAGTGCGAGACAAAGGACAAACGACAATGGTTCTTGGAGTGGAACAATGGCGTGGTGAGTTACGATCCTAAATCGGACAAATGGCTAATATACGAAGCCAAAGATGGTGTGATTGATGCGCCAGTTAGGCTTTTTGTGGACAACAGTGGCCTACTTTGGGTAGCAGGTAGCGACAAACATGCGGCGGCGATTGGGGTTTTGGACCACAATCGCTGGAAAAAGAGGAGCTTCCCAAAGCTTTCGTGGGGAGTAACCGACCGATCTTTGTTTCAGGATCAGCACAAGCGGATTTGGTTTGGTGCCAATTCGCCCTTCGCAGGCGATATTGAAGGTGGCGCAGTGTATTACGATGCCTCGAAAGGAGCTTTCGAGAATGATTCTGCTTGGGTATATATTACCAAACCACTCATCAGCAGCAAAATAAGCATGGTGAATCAAACCAAAGACGGGCTCATTTGGCTAGGAGAGAAAGAGCTTGCCCAATTTGACGGAAAGCATAACGCAAAAAAAATTACAGAACCCGAAGCACTTGCACAAACCAGTATCGACATCACTTATACATCAAACACCTACGACATGTGGGTGGGGAGTCGCGGAATGGGGCTGTTTTATTACGACAACAAGACTTGGAAACAATACACCATAAAAAACGGACTCTCGAGCAACAACATTGCAACAATACTAATTGACAAAGCAAATACCTGGTGGATAGGAACACCCAAAGGCATCAGTAGGTTCGACGGCAAATACTGGACAAAACTCGTACTCCCCGAAGCCATTACTGCCGAGCCACAATACAGCTCCATGTATCAATCGCAAGACGGTGCAGTTTGGATCAACAACAACAACATTGCTTGGGTAAAACGCGCCCTTAAAAACGAAATGCCCGAACAAAACGCCACAAATACCTTTCAAACATTTCGTTACCAACTAGATACAGTGCCACCAGAGACAATGCTCGATTTGGCTGAAAAAGAAATTTCACCTCCAGGAAACGCTATATTCAGTTGGATCGCAATAGACCCTTGGAACAATACAGTACAAGAAAAAATAGAATACGCATACCGACTCGATAATGGAGAATGGTCGCAGTTTACCCCGGAAAAGTCACATATATTCCTTTCACTGAGTCCAGGCAACCATGTATTGGAAGTAAAATCGCGCGATTTAGATTTTAACGAAGATCTTACTCCCGAGAAGTTTGCGTTTTACGTAATACCCCCCATTTACAAACAATTGTGGTTCATATTATTACTAAGCTCTTTTGTGATTCTCATTGCAATCTTTCTCATTCTGATTAAACTACGCAACAACAAGTTGGCATCGCTCAACAACAACCTTCAACTCGTAAACAAAACATTGGAGATACAACAACACGAAATTCTCGGTCAGAACGAAGAGATTAAGCAAATTAATGAAGAAATCACTTCACAGAAAGAAGCCCTAGAGTACTCTAATGTCGAAATAAACAAGCAAAAAGAACGAATAGAGAAAGCATACAAAGACGTACAAATACTCAGCGAATTTGGCCAACAACTCACATCAAGACTCAATGTACTCGACATCTCGCTCATGATGTACGATCACATACGTACCATGATGCATATTTTCGCTTTCGGTCTCGGTATTTACAAACAAAATAGCAAACTAATTGAATATCAATTGTTTGTTGAAGATGGCGAATTCAAACCCCATTTCACAAACCATATCGACGAAGCAAGCAGTCTTTCCGCATGGAGTATTCGCAACAACAAAGAGATCATAATGGGGAATTTTAGCGAAGAATACACCAACTACTTACCCAGCCTCAACACAACAAGAACCAGTAAAACGCCCCAATCCGTTGTATATATCCCCCTACGTCTCGAATCCAAACTAATTGGCGTATTTACCGTTCAAAGCACCCTCAAACATGTCTTTACAGATCACGACCTCAACAACCTACGCACCTTAGCTTCATACGTAGCCATTGCACTGGACAATTCCAATGCTTATGAAATCATACACAGTCAAAACGAACACGTAATGGCCAGTATTAACTACGCCAAACAAATACAACACGCAATTTTACCACTAAGTTCCTCAATAGATAACTATTTCGACAATTTCATCCTCTACCGTCCACGCGATGTCGTATCAGGCGATTTCTATTGGATGTCTGGCCCAACTAGCCATGTCGGAATCCTAGACCAATCTACCTATATTGCCGTAATAGACTGTTCAGGCCATGGCGTACCAGGAGCATTTATGTCATTGATTGGTAATAGATTACTTAATTCCATTGTCAACGAAATGCACATAAGTAAACCCAGCGAAATTCTCGAATTACTACACAAACAAACCGTTGCAGTGCTAAGACAAAGCGTATCGAACAACAACGACGGTATGGATTTAGCAATTTGCAAAATAGAACCCAAAAACGGAGGCTACAATCTCGAATTTGCAGGCGCCAAAAATGCGCTCTATTTCGCAGGCCCTACCGACGAAGAACTCACAATAATCAAAGGCACACGTCGTTCCATCGGTGGCGCAGTACACCGGAACCTTATTCCATTTGAGCAACACAAATTACGAATGGAAAAAGGCACAACCTTATACATGAGTACCGACGGCATAATAGACCAACACAACGTATCGCGCGAGCGTTACGGCTCAAAACGCTTTGGCCAACTGCTCACAAGCATTCACACCCTAGGTTTATCCGAGCAAAAAATAAAGATAGAACAAAGCATCAACGAATACCAACACAACACCGAACAGCGCGACGACATAACCATACTTGCTATACGATTACGATAGCCAAAAAAGCATTGAGTTTTCGACTTGACAACCGATAGAAAAAAATAAAAATAAGGATTAGGAGCTGAGTCCCAACAGTATTTTAGGCGGTGGCTTACCGGCTCTTAGCAGTAGTCCTCATGAACGCCATCAGCTGGCCGCCTGGGTACTTCAATTAAACCGCAGTACAAACGGGCATGGCGTCATCTCGCTGTAGGCTACTTGCCGCGATTATATTAAACAAGATTGTGTCTGTTTTATAAAATGTAGAACCACAGTAAGTTGCAAAATCCGAAGGACTCAAGTGTTTTTAGCTTAGGTACGTTAAGAAAACATTTCAGCCTTGACTTTTTGCTTCTTTTGCGTCAAGGAGTCCACTCTAAAAAGCATTTTTTTTCAAAGAAAAAAAATATTCGTGAAAATAACTATCATGTATTCAAGGTATTATACATGATAAAAATTCGTGCATTCGTGGCGAACATACTTTTAGAGTGGACTCGTCAAGGCAAAAGAAGAGGGAGGTCGCTACAATGCTGTAAATCGTATAGTTAGAGTCTGTTTTTTTAGTCGATCTCTGCGTTGGATCGAATTTTTTAAATGCTCATTTACAAGTAGTAAACTCCGCTTTAAAAAATCCAATCCGCCTTGACCTCAAC
>JBDKHP010000306.1:0-4872 GCA_039797645.1 Bacteroidota bacterium | reverse complement strand
CGCCTGTCTGGGGCTAGGAGTAGCCTACCGCTTGGGCATCAACCTCGATTATCAGCACAATTTGCAAGTCTGGATGCCCAAACGTGGCAAAAAAATCAGTTACAATCCCGCAGAATCATTCAACCAAATGAATCTCGTACCCTCAGGAGTATTCTCCTTCGAACCCGAGTTCGACTCCCAATACTTCTACGTACCGCTCGATTTTGCCCAAAAAATATTAGACTACGACAGCACCAAAGTAAGCCAGCTCGAAGTCCGCATTGCCCCAAAAAGCAATCCCGAAAAACTAAAACAAGCCGTCGAGAAAATACTGGGATCCAAGTACCGCGTTCAGAACAAATACCAACAGCGTGAAGTCCTCTACAAAGTACTTCAAAGCGAACGCTGGGCCATATACCTCATCCTATTTTTCATCCTAATCGTAGCTTCGTTCAACATCCTCGCCTCGCTCACGATGCTCATTATCGACAAACGCCGCGACATCCAAATTCTGCAAAGCATCGGAGCCAAACAAAAGCTTGTCCGCAATATATTCCTCCTACAAGGCTGGATGATTACCGCCCTGGGAGCCATTACAGGCTTAATTCTCGGTTATTTCGTCGTATTTATCCAAGCCCAATTCAAACTCATAAAATTCCCAGGAAACGGACAATTACTACTCGATGCCTACCCCGTAAAAGCCGAGCTAAGCGATTTTATCTTGGTACTCGTCACCGTCGCCTTTGTCGGTTTCGTAGCCACCGTTATACCCGCCCGTGTAATTATTGGCCGTTTTTTCCGTACAAAAGTATAGACGCTACCAGATGAAAACAAAAAAAATAAGGATAAGGAGCTGTAGCCCAACAATATTTGTAAAGGCGGCTACCGGCTCTTAGCAGTAGTCCTCGCAACGGATACGGCATCAGTTGGCCGCCGCAGTCTTTCAAATTTAATACAGCACCAACGGCCACTCCGCGCGTGCTGTGGGCTACTTGCCGCGATCCGGGCTAGTTGTAGCGGCAGCTCCATCTGTAATGCCGTAGATTCGTAGGTCTAAAACTTTATTTTGGCCGATGGCCATGACACAGTAAAAATACATCCACAATTAGAACTACAACAGAAAATGCATCATTTTTGCTGGTCTGTAAAACAAACGTACAACAAGAACCCGCAAAAGGCACATAGCTCTAAATCATTTTGTATTTTTGCACAAAACTCTCTCATTATGAAGACTTTTATATATTCCCTCATATTCCTACTAAGTTCCATTGTTTCTTGGGCTGGCAATACAACTTATACATCCGTACAATCTGGAGCATGGGGTACCGGCTCTACATGGAATCAAAGCCCCGATTTTCCAGGAAAATCTGGCACTTCTTACGACGTTTTTGTAAAACACCAAGTCACTATAACAGGAAACCTTACCTACCAAAACAACCCTGTTGAAGTCCAAACAGGCGGCACTCTCATTATAAAAGCAGGTACCACAGTAAATTTTGGCAAACTCATAATAAGTGGAACAGGAAAAGTAATTGTTGAGGCAGGCGCAACCCTCAAGATAAACAACGAATTTGCCAATACGGGAACTCTTACCGTAAACGGAACGTTTACATCGGGCAAAATCACTTCCAATTCAGGCACTATCGAGATCGGTTCTACTGGCTCTCTCACAACTGGCGATATTGAGGATAATACAGGCACATTCACAAATTCAGGCTATCTTAAAGCCAGCCAATTCACAAGCAGTGGCGTGTTTTCTGCCATAAGCACAGCCACCACAATTTTTACAGGAACTGTCACCACTTCGGGGACGTTTACCTCTGAAGGATCGCTCAGTGTGGGCGGAAATTTCGTAAAAAAATCAGGGACGGCTACAATTTCGGGTACATCTACTTTTTCCAATGAACTACAAAACAACGGCGGCGTGATGGAACTTGGCGGAAACGTTACTGCCAATTCTAAGATTCTCAATTCTGCAACTCTAAATATTCCAGCAACAGCACAAATCAGTGCCAGTAGTTTTACGAATAACGATACACTTAATTTGTACGGCAAATTAACTGTCAATAATACCTTTGAAACAGCAAATACAAATACAATAAATGTTTCTGGTGGGAATCTGACCATCCAGACCCTCCAAAACAATAGCAACAATGCCGTTATAAATATTACGAATAGCGGGAATGTGCTAATCACAGGAAATTACTCGAACCATGGAAATGCTGACTTAAATGTTTTGTCTGGGGGGCTTACTATAAATGGCAACTTCGACAATCAAAGTAAAGACGTACTTATAGATGGAATCGTCACCGTAAAGGGGACGCTTACCAACAGCGGTAGTGGGCACATGGATGGTAACGGCTTTTTGGATGCTGCCACAATAAATAATTCTGCATTTATAGCCGATGCACTTCTGCTTCCCCAAATATATTCTATTGCAACAGGCGATTGGAATACGGGAACAAATTGGTCTACAACTTCTGGAGGCAGTAGTTGTGGCTGTATTCCCAACTCAAACAAACGTGCGGTAATAGAAAAGAACAAAACTATCACAATCACAACAGCGGTAACTGCTGCCTCAGCAGTGGTTCGGTCTGGCTCTACACTCACAATAGAATCGGGCGGTTCGCTTACTGGGACCTATTCGCAGATTATTGAAGGAACTTTGCTTATAAACCAAGGCGCAGCTTATATCGACAAAGCAGGCACTAGCTATAACGGTACAGGCAAAGCCACCATCGCACTCACCTTACCCAAAAATCGGTTTACCTATCTGGCTGCTCCCATTCAAAACATGAAGGGATCCGACATCCCTCAAAACAAAGCTAACTTTCTATTTTCATATTCAGAGCCTATTCTCGATAATTGGAGCGATCTCACCAACAAAACACTTAGTGAGGCAGGTTGGGTTGCAAAACCATCTACTTTGCTTGCAGGGCAAGGTTATGCGTATTTCACGCTCAACGGCGGAAACTACAATTTTTCGGGAAATTTAAATACTGGAAATGTTTCAATTAGCATAAGCAAAACAAACAATAATTTGTCACTATTCGACGGTTGGAACTTAATTGGTAACCCATACCCTTCGCCAATTACTGTCACCAGTTTCCTAAGTGGCAATAGCGGAAAAACTACAGGGAATGTGTATTTTTGGGATGACTGGGGTACTAATGGCACTTTCGACGAGAGTACAGATTACATACAGGCCAATGCAGCCGGAACAATAAACGGCGTAAACGGGGGGGTGTTTAATGGAAATATAGCTCCATTTCAGGCTTTTTTTGTAAAAACAACAAGCAACAACACCATAGTTTTTACAAACACAATGCGCACAATAAGTTCGGCTATTTTGGTAAAAAAATCGGACGACAATATTCGTCGGTTTCGCTTACAGGTGCGCAATGTGGCAACAATGGATGCGTTTAACGAAACACTTATTGCATTTACACCACAAGCCACCGACGCAGAAGATGAAAGCTATGATGGACTAAAGAGAAAAGGAAACCCAAACATTGCCCTCTATACTTTCCTGAAAGATGAAGCGTATGGCATACAGTCGTTTGGCGAACTAACCGAAGATAGAGATGTGAAATTGGGACTAGAAATTGCCACCGCAGGAACTTATCGGTTTGTAAATACTGAATTCAGCTTATTGCCAGGAGCTTACGTGGTGTTAAAAGATATGCAAACAGGCAAACTTACAAATCTGGCACGCAATGATTCTTACAGTTTTGAATCTGCATCAGGAACTTTCCCCGATCGGTTTGTGCTCCAGTTTCATAAAGGAAGCTCGCTGGCTACACAAGACCTTACCGCAGGGGGCAATTACAAGATCTTCCAATCTGGCGAAGTCATACGAATTGAAAATATAGGATCACCTACGAGAGCGACTGGCATAGACATTCTTGCACTCGACGGAAAAACAATTTTTGCCCAACAGCTTGGTCTCGATTCACAACTCGAAGTACCAATTGACCGTCAGCGGTACCTCAATCAGCTTGTGATTGTGCGTCTGTTTGACAACCACCAACAATTTGCGACACAGAAAATACTGATCCGTTAGGGAGCATAACTTTCGGATTGTAAAAAGCGAACCTCAAAGGTTCGCTTTTTTTGTATCCGTAAACCCCGCGTACCTACAGCGTTGCAGATGGAGCTGCCGACCGAACTAGCCCGGATCGCGGCAAGTAGCCCACAGCACGCGCGGAGTGGCCTTTTGTACAGTGGTTCGATTGAAAAACGTTGGTACCCACGTGGTGTCGTACCCGTTGCGAGGACTACTGCTAAGAGCCGGTAGCCGCGATTACAAATATTGTTGGGTTACAGCTCCTTATCCTTTTTTTTATTTTTTTTTTTATTGGAGGGGTTTTGTTTCTGGATTTCGTATTTCTTCATTGTCGGGAAGCTTCGAGTTCGATTTGGTGGGTTTTGGTTGTTAGTATTTTTTCGTGATTTTTTTTTGTTGTGATATACACCCTTGAATTTATGACTCAAGTTGGATTGGAGGATGTTTTCTTGCAAACTGCACTGCTTGTATTGATGCTTACGCTACTATTATTGAAGCTTAAAAAGTTAATTTAACTTTTTGATTTTTTTTGCATCAATTCTTATAAGTAATGCCCCATTTGATATATGCTTTCGAAATGGGTAGCTATATATTTGGAATGTACTCTAACTACAATTTTATTTCATTATTCACTACTTACTTACTTTAATTTCTATGAAACTAAATCTTACTTTTAAAAAAGGGGCGCGTTTTCCGTCTCTAACAAGCGTGAAGAACGTTTTGGGTATTTCGGCAATGGCTTTACTGTTGTTCTCTAGTTGTTCTAAAGAGGTGCTTACGGATGCTGATCTCTCTAGTAAATATTCGAGTGGCTATGTGCAAGACGA
>JBDKHP010000305.1:0-2881 GCA_039797645.1 Bacteroidota bacterium | reverse complement strand
AAATAAGTTCGAGTTGTGTTTTTTTAATATCCGTAATATCAATCGCAATGGCCAACAAAGAACGGACACCGTTCCGTTTGGTTTTAATAGGGTACAAAGTAAACATCGCCGGAAAAATTTCAGCATTTTTACGCACCAGAATTTGCTCAACTCGAATACCCTTGGGAGTGCTAGTAAGCCACTCTTGTGTATCTTCACTATTTATACCCGATTCCGCCGGGTTTATCGTAGAGAAAGGCTTACCTAAAATTTCACCCGCAGTAAAGCCAAAAATCTTTTCAGCCCCTGGACTAAAACTCGATATTGTATATTCTTTCCCATCGTAGTCGATACTTACAAACGCCACATCCGAAGCTGCCCGATAAATAGCCTTAAGTTCGTGTTCGCTTTCTTCAATTAAATCTTTTGTATGCGCCAACTCCTCATTCAATTGGCGATATTCCTCAATCTGAGCTTCTATCTCTACATTTTTTTCGTACAAGCTAATTTCATATTCCTTTCTTTCGGTTATATCCTGTATCGTACCAATCAACGCTTTCACAATACCATCCGAATTGGTGTCCACAACCCCCAACCCATGCACCCACCGCACGCAATTGTCATTTTGCCTCACAATACGATACTCCCTATCAAATTGTGCATTAGGCTGAATAACTTCTTTATTCAGATATTCTGCCATAAACGCTCTATCATCCGGATGTATCAGTTTGAGCCAGCCTTCCACACTGCGCACATACGCGGCATCAATCCCAAAAATAGCATCCAATACCTCCGACGAATACCAAATATCAGTCTCAAAATTGGCCTTATACGATCCCGTAAAAGCAGCCTCTTGCGATTTTTTGAAAAAATACGCACTTTCCAGAAGTTCAGCTTCTATCCGTTTCCGATCAGTAACATCCATGGCAATACTAATCACAGTACGCTTTCCGTCCAGATGTAGATCCAAAGGAGCCGAACTAAAATCCCACACAAGTTGCCGATTATCTTTACAATTCACCACAAATTCGCCTTCGTCCTTTGGCCCGGTCAACTTGTACAAGTTGTTAATCGTATCCTTTAATATATCTTTCTTGCTGCCATAAGCAAGTCGCGTCCAAGCCTCAATAGTCGGAATATCAGCATGGGTATAACCCGTTTTATTAGTCCAAGACTTACTGATACTCAGCACTTCACCACTTTCAGCATGGAGCATTATTGGGAAGGGAGCAAATTCAATTGCCTTCCAAAATTTCTCTTCGTTCCTGAATAATTGCTGAATAATGGGCCTTGAAAGCCAATCGAATAAAACCAAGCAGATCGACAACAACACAAAAAGGACCAACACCGTAGCCACAAACGCCGTGATATAGGGTTCGTGTACTTCTTTCATAGGAATTTTTGCCACAATTCCCCATTTTAGTTCGGGAATATTATCGTAAGCCGCCACAACCTCTACCCCCAAATAATCCAAACCGTACAAAACCCCCGAATTCCCCAGCGTGGCAGCCTGCATCGGTGAACCAATAGCTTGGTTATGACCCAGAATTGGCATATTCAGACGCTTACTCGAAACGATAAAAAATAAACTATCGCCCTCATTTTCGCCAATTACCAACTCGCCCGACACCCCAATATTTGCATGACGCTCACGCATTCTTTTTAAAAAACGAAGAATCTCTGCCTTATCCTGACCTTCTTCCATAAGGCTATAAATTAGTGCTTTCTGGCGTTTAACAATGTCTAATAAGGTGTTTTCAAGGGTTCTCGTGGCATTATGATAAATCGACACGAAAGTAATTCCAGAAATAGCGATATTCGAAGTTACTAAAATAAGTACCAGTAATAACATTCGTCGGTTGGATAACAATCTGAACATAGAAGAAGAATATAAAATGGATCGGCCTGATTATATAAAACAAAGTTACAGCCAAAACTCCAATTATAGTGTTTGGGCTTGGCAAAAAAAACATATGCTCACTGAAAATTTTACGAAATTCAATCACAGGCTAGTAGCATATAGCTGGACAATAAAATATTCGCTTGTCATATTCAGCCCCAAAGCAGCGTAATAATTAGGACAGACAGTAATTCAATTGAAAACCAGAATGTTACAATCCGAGTGCCCCAAAGGGCGTAATACGATCTGTGAGCTACTTGTATTAAAACGGACAAGGTCGGTAGCAAGATCTATACACCATGTCCGATCTTCTGAGGGTCGCCCAAACACAAAAAGCAAGCAGTAAGAAAATAAAACCATGTCGCAATTTCAGAATCACGACACACCGTAGGCATACACCCAAAAAAGCAAAGCCTGCAATATTTTAAACAAATACCACCCGAAAAAGAAAAAAAATAAGGATAAGGAGCTGTAACTCAACTTAATTTGTAATGGCTGCTACCGGCTCTTAGCAGTAGTCCTCGCGTTCGGGTACGAAATCAACTGGAAGCCTTTGTATTTCAATTGAATAGTGTCAGCTTGTTGGCACTACATCACGCCGCTGTGGGCTACTTGCCGCGATCCGGGCTAGTTCAGTGGGCAGTATCGTTTGTAACGCCGTAGGTACACAGAGCAAGCACTTTACCTTGGCCTACGGCCATGTGGCGTAACCCTGCCAGTGTTTAAAGCGCAGGCAGGCTGCTTCACCCAAGCCACCTATGTGTCTTGTCCTGAAATTGCTTGTTGGGTTTTGTAGGTTTAAAGGGTCCTACCACGATTTTCGATTTGGCTTAGAAATGCCGGGGGGGTACACGCCAATGTCAGTAAGTGAAGGACTTTCCGGTGAAATGAAACCCGTACGATAACGCCACATGGCCGTAGGCCAAAGTAAAGGGTTTGCCCAGCGAACCTACGGCGTTACAAATGGTACTGCCGATGGGTCTAGCCCGGATAGCAGCGGTA
>JBDKHP010000304.1:0-3512 GCA_039797645.1 Bacteroidota bacterium | reverse complement strand
CATGACACCAATGGCAGGCCGAATACCCAATACTCACGAGTATGAGTTTGTCTTCGTCACGCGCTTTGTCGAGGGCTTCGTTGCCCCACGGAAACCAATTGACAGGGTTGTGAGCATGTTGCAACAAATAAGGGCTGCTTTCTTGAATTAAATGGTTTGTATGAATCGGGCTCATGTTGTCTTGTTTGAAATTTTACCAATAAGCTTGCAACAACTGCAAGACACGAAGGTACATAAATTCAGCGAATCTCCGTATTACGTCAGCAGCACGACAAGGAAATCGTTCTCAAAAAACCAGACTAATTCATACAGCCAGATCCAACTTTCATTCGTATTACCCCATTGATATTCAGCGCAAAACAAAGCCAGAATGAAAAAAAAAAAGGATTAGGAGCGGAAGCCAAACTTTTCAAATAGAGGGCAGCTGCCGGCTATCCGCTTGTAGTCCTCGCAAACGGGAACGGTGTCACTTGGCCACGAACGTATTTCAGTCAAACCGCTGTACAAAAGGCAATTGTGTCATATTGCTGTGGGCTACCGCTACTATCCGGGCTAGACCGTACCCCACTTTCCAAACCCACGCCGTAAACACGCTGGGCAAACAGACCAGTTGGCCTACGGCCATGTGGCCCGTTCGCCAAGCCTACGGCTTGCCTAGAAGCCACCACTTCTATTCGAAATACGCTGCCGAACCATCATTTCCACTTCAGCGAGACTGGCAGGAGTAACAGAAAGTGAGGCATTAAGGCGGCCTACCTACTTACAAGCCAGCACCTAGGGCTGCACAACAGCTTTTAATTCTAACTCCCACCAATTCCGAAATACTTGCACACTATCCTGCAAAGCAACTTTTTCACCAATCATTGGCGTAACAAGGGGCATCTGCCTCGCATTATTCAGCGCGGTAATTCTCCTTAAAGGTTCGTTCCAAGCGTGGTTGGCAAGTGCGAACTTGCCAGAATGTACTGGGAATAAACGTTTGGCTTTGAGATCAGTGCCAGCTTGGAGCACCTGCTCAGGCATCATGTGGATGTATTTCCAATTTTTGTCGTATTGCCCGTTTTCCAGAATTGCAAGGTCTATAGGCCCGTATTTTGCGCCAATTTCGGCAAAATGCGTATCGTAGCCCCCATCGCCACCAATGTACACTTTGAAGCTAGGCGTTTCAAGTAAAAAGGCCGCCCACAGTGCTTTGTTGGCCCGTAAACCCCTACCTGCAAAATGACGTGCGGGCAGCGTATGTACCACAAAACCTGAATCTAAGCTGGAGCTCTCGTACCAATCTTGTTCTATTAAAATATTGGGATTAAACCCCCAATATTCGAAATGAGCGCCTGTTCCGAGTGTGCAAATTATTTTGCCTACTTTGGTTTTGAGTTTCAAGATCGTATCGTAGTCCAAATGATCCCAATGGTCATGTGTAATAAAGAGATAGTCTATGGAGGGAAGTTCGTCAACCGTGTACACATCTGTGCCTTCAAAGGCTCGCGTGGTAAAAGCTACTGGCGAGGCTGCGCCACTTAGCACGGGGTCGACCAAGATACGCTTTCCGCTCAGTTGCATGAAATAGGACGAATGCCCGAACCAGACTAAGAGGTCTTCGGTAGGGTCGAGATGGAGTAAATCTGTTTTTTGTGTGGGTATCGGAACCGTTGGCTTTTTGTTTGCAGAGAATAGAAGATCCTTTATTACGGTGAAATAATTTACGCCCTCTGTCATGACGGGTGTTGTATGCAAATTCACAAATTTACCATCTTGGAAATTGGCCGATTTCTCAATGCGGGCAAGTCGTTCGCCTGAAGGTAATTTCCCAAATTTAGGGTGATGTAAAAATACGGCTAAAGCTACTGTGGCTGCGATGGATATGGAAATTGTTACAAGCATTCTTCTTTTCGTTTTTGGTTTCATTGTATGAATTCTAATCGGTTGTTGTATTTACAGATTGACTGATCACTCTATTTTGCTTCACAAAAAAAATTTCAATTATGGCACAATTGATTGACTAATCACTCTATTTGAAAGTAAAAACTAGGTGAGCATTTTCCAAAGCATCTCGAACGAATCGCTTATAATCTGATGCTGTGTGGCTTTTGGGCAATTGGCAGAAATTAAGTAGCGATTGAGGCCATATACATGGCTTCCGACCATAGAAAGCATCAGATCTTCTGGCATTTTGCTAAGTTGGTGGGATTCGATTCCTGTACGTAACACGCCCAAAATACACGCAAGTTGTTCGGCAATAATCTCTGCAGACACCATAGCCATATAGGGCGATGAGTTGAATTGTTCGATGTATTTGAATGCGTCTTTATGGTCTAAAGCCCAAAATAATGAGCATAAAAACTGCGACTTTAAGGTTTCTTTAAGCGTCGGACCCTCTTGCGCAGTTTCGGCCAAATGGAGCGTCATTTCTCGTTTTAGTTTCACGTACAAGGCTACTATGAGTTCTTCTTTTGTGGCGAAATAATGAAATAGGGTGCCGTTGGCAACGCCAGCTTCTTTGGCGATGAGACTCGTGGGTGTACCATGGAATCCGGAGCTTACGAACAATCGTAAAGCTGTCTCAAATATTAATTCTTGCTTGTCTATCATGGTTTCGACTGATTAGTCGGTAAAGGTAGGGCAATTAGGTAAGATTTGCAAATGTAGAAACGCCCCATGGCCGCAGGCCAACTGACAAGCTTTGCCCCACGCACTTACGGCGTTACAAACGGAGCTGCCGACCGAACTAGCCCGGATCGCGGCAAGTAGCCCACAGCACGCGCGGAGTGCCCGTTTGTACCGCATTCAAATTGAAAAACTTAGGCGGCCAAGTGTTTTGGTACCCGTTGCGAGGACTACTGCTAAGAGCCGGTAGCAGCGATTACAAATATTGTTGGGTTACAGCTCCTTATTATTATTATTTTTATTTTTTTTATTCGTGCTGTTTTGTCGTATTAAGTTAGCGGCTGAATGGTTTTGCGATGTGTTTGTCGATTTTGGTTTTACGGATGCTTAGGCTAACTTTGTTGTCTAAAATTGTAAAAATGACACAAACTTCTTTCAATAGACCCGACGATATTGTTTATTCTGCACAAGTTCTGGAATTTGTGGCCGTGGCTAACGAGCTGTGTAAGTTTATGGAGAATTGTACTGCTTTCGAGAAGCCAGTATTTGTGAACAATTCGCTTCGCTTGCTTACTTATTTGTATTTGAAAGTGCTGAATTTGCCCGAACTGGAAAGCGAGGAGGACGGAATGGGCGAAAAATTTGTTTCCGAATTAGACTGGCAAGCTGTGAAGGATTCGGTGCAGCAAATTTTGGTGGCCAACGATGTTTTTGTTGATATCATTGAGGATAATTATTTGGGCGATTCGGAAACTACGAATGTGAGTATTTCGGAGTGTTATGCTGATATTTATCAGGATATTAAAGATTTTCTGGTGTCGTATGATTTGGGCTCGCCGGCGATTATGTTCGAGAGTTTATGGGAGTGCCGACAGAGTTTTTTAAGCCGGTGGGGGGTGCGTGTT
>JBDKHP010000303.1:0-2984 GCA_039797645.1 Bacteroidota bacterium | reverse complement strand
AAGTGTAAAGCCCTATCTTTTATCTCGTTCCAGCTTAATGCCATCAGTTTTCTGTGTATTGCTTGTTATTTGCGCTTGTTTAATGTTGGTTCTCACGGAGTAATATACATCCTGTTATTTGAGGTTCTGTATTGGTATGTAAGAATCCGAAGTGCTTTTTGTGTCCACAATGAACTCATATTATGCCACTTGCGTGCGTATTCTTTTGTTTTTTTGCTTATGTAAATATACGAAAGTGTTTGCTGTATGGGAAGGGGTGCGGCCATTTTTTGTTTGGTGTTTGATGGTATATGCGGATGAATTTTTTGTGGGCCGAAAACGCATCATGGCCGCAGGCCAACCGATAGTTTTGCCTTGCGAGATTACGGCGTGGGATTGGAAAACCGCCGCACGGTCTAGCCCGGATAGTAGCGGTAGCCCACAGCGGCGTGATGCGGTGTCAGCAAGCTGACGCGATTCGACTGAAATACAAAGGCTTCCAGTTGATTTCGTTCCCGAACGCGAGGACTACAAGCGGATAGCCGGCAGCAGCCCTATATTTGAAAAGTTAGGCTTCCGCTCCTTATTTTTATTTTTTTTATTTTCTATCGGTTTTTATCCTGTGTTCGCGAAGCGCATAGAATATGGTGAACAAATTTGAGTTTTCGTTGCGAGGTATGCGAAAAATGAGAACTGTGCAAACGTTTGCGTTTTTTTAACAAAAAAGCACACTTTACATTTGGAAATCAAAATTTA
Organism: Bacteroidota bacterium; assembly: GCA_039797645.1. Taxonomy (GTDB): domain Bacteria; phylum Bacteroidota; class Bacteroidia; order Bacteroidales; family JBDKHP01; genus JBDKHP01. Next base: position 2,249 of record JBDKHP010000303.1, on the reverse strand, counting down.
CTTCTTATGTTTGTGATGAACATAAATTCGTTTCTTTTCGTTGTTTGAATTGCGCAATTCAAATAACTTCCCCTTCAATACTTTATACAATTTCTTTGAGCCTTGTAGCAAGGTATCTGAGACGGGAGTTTTGTGCACTTTCGTGATGTATTTACAGCACCCACAAAAGTTAAAGCCCACCTGCATCGAATCGCCAAATTTTCAACAGGTAGGCTATTAATCCTAAAATTAACAGGTAAAACTATGAATTTTAAATCAACCTATTTTGCAATTGCCCTGATTGTAGTACTTTTTTCGTGCTCAAAAAATGAATCATCGCAACTCGCACCCGTGGCTTCTGAGAAAGCTTACCCCGAAACTGTAGAGAATTCGACACTCGACGAACTGGCACAGAGCTTTGCAAAATCGCTGGCCGAATCGCCAGAAATGCGTGAACTCGTGAAAACCGAAGCACTGAAAATGACCGATGGTGACTATGAAGTGCTTTATTCGGAAATTGCAGAGAAAAAAATTGCGAACGCTACTGTAAATCAGTTGGTTTACCAAGCCTCGGCTGCCAAAAAGAGCGGTCTATCGGCTGTGGGTTTTGCAAAAAAAGCAGCATCAATAGCAAACTTTCAACTGGCAGTGCCGGTAAATATTGAGAGCTGGGAGGCTAAAACTACTGCAACCCTTGTTACTTATATGCCTGTGGGGGTGAATGATACTGAGGTAAAATGGCTTAAAGCCTACGATGCCGCTGGAAAAATTCACTGGTTGGATGCACGGGTTGAACCTAATTTCCCGGTTATTGTAATTGGCTCTAGCGAGAGACGTTTAACGGATGGCGCACCCGATCCTCGGTTTAAAAAAATTATGCAAATGGTAGATCCAGACGACGGCGGCAGCGGTGGCGGCGGCGGAACTACTGGTGGCTCAACGAGTACTACAACCGCACATTATTGCGATAGAGCTTATAACACTGGCAAATACGATTATATTACATACGCAAAATTCCAAAATATTGATAGAAAACGCGATGTTGAACCTTGGGCATTGGGCGAGGCTGAGATGTATGTGAAGGTTTTGTTTGCCACACCACAAGGTAGTGTTTCCGACGTAAAATATGGTGTGTGGAACGACTGGGGTAATACCAATTGGATTGGTGAGTATTTCACAAAAGAAGTAAATCTCAATTGCCAAGCAATTAAGTGGGACAGGGCCAAATATGGCGATGTAATGAAATACGTCTGGATGGAAGAAGATGGCGGTAATTGGGGAACTATTACTGTAACCGTTGAACCCAAAGCATGGGGTGTTTCCTTGGGCAAAGTAGAATACAAACTTCCGATTCAGAACAATGACGATTGGGCTGGAGAACAGATTGTAGAATGGACAGATGTAGAAAAATCGAACTCCAAGGGGTATCGTTACGACACGTACTATATGTATTGGCATGTAGCTCAAAAATAAATTTTAATACGGGAGGCTTGGGAAAGCCTCCCGTTATTACCACGAAAGATTCACATTAACAACGTATTAAAATCAAATCTCATGAAAACACTCAGAATTCTCTTATTTCTATTACTTCCGTTCGCATTTGCTTGCGAAAAAGACGAGGCTAAAATTGCCGACCGATTGGATGGACAATGGCTTGTTACGAGCTGTTTCGACAACTCGCGCTTCGACTTAGAAGGCAAAACCATCAGTTTTACAGCAGATGGTTCGGCAGTAAAACTAACCTTGAGTATATCGGGGCAGAGTTATTCCACGAATTGTAACATCACGGCATTTTCAGATCATAACGCAAACCTCTCTATTAGTAGTTTTTCGCCAAGTTATGCTGAAGAGGCGTATCTTATTGGCACTTACGAAATTGTAGAAGAATCGCCAACTGCAACAACCCTGAAACGCAACAACACAACTGATACGATAAAGTTGACTAAAAAATAGTCGGTTTCTTCTTTTACCTACGCGCATTTTGTTTCATCGTTGCTGCTCCTAATGAAAACTCCACTCTTATTGTCTGTTGTTGTTGTGCTGATTGTGGCTTGCACACGCGAAAAAATTATCGACCAAGAAAGCACGTATATTCGTGAACCCGTTGTGAATTGCCTCATTACTCCAGAAAAGGAATTTTCGTTGTTCTTGAATTGGTCTATGCAGGGTGGCGACGCCAATCAGCTTGCTGATACGATTAAAAATGCCCTAGTTACGGTGTACGAATCGGGCAGAAAGCTCGGAGATATTACGTACGATGTGACACTTAA
>JBDKHP010000302.1:0-3754 GCA_039797645.1 Bacteroidota bacterium | reverse complement strand
CTCTCGAAACCGAAGCCGCATATCAGCCCCACACCATCACCGCCGGCCTTGGGCACTGCCTGCGGTGATGGTGTGGGGCTGATATGCGGCTTCGGTTTCGAGAGTGTGTTGCGCTAAGGGGCGTATTATCAGTTCGTTATGGTTCGACCCGACGGCTTGCTGGAAGCTTTGTTTTTCGTAGGGACTGAATTGCGATACGCCCATAATGCCGTGGAAGCTTATTTGTCCCGTCTGTTGGCTGATGTAGTTGCCCAAGGCGGTGATGTCGCTGAAGCCGATGAGGGCTTTGGGATTGCGGCGGATGAGGTCGAGATCCAGCATCGGGAGGATGCGTTGGGTGCCGTAGCCTCCGCGTACGCACCAGATGGCTCGCACTTCGGGCTGGGCGTACATGTGGTGAAGTTCTGCAATTCGGGCTTCGTCGGTACCGCCCAGATAGCCCCAGTTGCGGGGGGCTTCGGGTAGTTTATAGATCTTGTAACCAAGGCTTTGGATCTTGGTCTGGGCGTCGGCATAACGCTCGGGGCTGATGATGCCCGAGGGTTGTACAAGCCCGATGGTGTCGCCCGGGTTGAGGACTGGTGGCCAAAAGTAGTGTGTCATGGGTGTGTTATACGAGGGCTTCTACGATGCGTCGGGCTACTTGTTCGGGGTGGGTGCGGAAGGCTATGCGCTCGTCCATATACTGTATCAGCTTCATGTAAGTGGGTAGTTTACAGTCTTCTAGTAGCACGGGCACGAGTATGCTTACGTCGCTTTCGCGGTGGCGAAACATGGCGATGTTGAACTCTTCGTTGCAGACTTTGGAGTCGAGATAATCGGGCGTATAGAGCGTGAGAACTTTTTTGCTGTTGTCGAGTGCGTCGTAGAGTTCTTGCTGCCACGACGAGCCTGTGTGGAGGTCTTTGCTGTCGATGAAGATTTGTAGGTACGGGTCTGCTTTGAGTATCAGATCTTTGAGCCGGAATACGTCGTCTGTGTTTTTGTGGGAGTAACTAATGAAAACGTCGTAGCGAAACTCGCGCTGTGGCCGCGTGTATTCGTGGTATTTTTTCTTGATCACAGCAAATGCGCCCTCAAGGAGTTTGGCCTTGAGTTGGTCGTATTCCACAATTTTGAGTCGGCTGATAGGCAAGCCTTTGGCCATCCAATATACGGCGGCATCGAGCAGGGCCTCGAGCATCCCGATTGGGTCGCGCCCCTGCTGCCCCGTTGCCAAGAGCGGCATGGCAAGGTTGGTAGAGTTGATGTCTTCGCGGTTTACGAATGGCATAATTGCCTGAAATACATTGCTTACCACTTCCTGCGGGTCGCCGCCTTCGGTGGCTGGCTCCCAACACATAATGCGGTCGAAGCCAGCTTGGCTGTTCAAGATAGGCCGCGAGAGCCAACAGTCGTAGTTTTCGCGAAGGTCTTCTTCTTTGTCTTTGGCCAACATAGCCACGTCGATACCTTTTTCTTTGAGTGCCCCGATAAGCGAACCCGGTGTGTTGTTGTAGCGATTCGGGAACGAGGAAATAATGAGAATATCTAAGGCATCCTCGGCAGGAATGTCGGTGAGGCTGCCGTAGCAAAATTCTATTATTTTACGTTCGTTTTTGTGGTAAATCTCAATGGTATCGACAACTTGCATGGCTTTGGTTTTAGAGTTTCCCAATCATTTGTTTGTTCAGGTCGTCGATGTAGGTAAGTATTTCGTCGCGGCCAAAACTACTGGTTGCCGAAGATAAGAAACTATGCGGTAAGTCGCTCCACGAATCCAACATTTTGCGCTTGTATTCCAAGATGTTTTTGTTGAGCCCGGAGCTCGACATTTTGTCGATTTTCGTGAATACCATCACAAACGGAATACCCGCATTACCAAGACTTTCCATAAAATCCATGTCGATACGTTGCGGAGGAAGGCGCGAATCGAGGAGCACAAATATGGCGATAAGATTCTTGCGTGTAACGATATACTCACGAATAAAACCTGTGAAGGATTCGCGTAATTTCTTCGAGGTTTTGGCATAACCGTAGCCCGGTAAATCTACCAAGTACCACTCCTTGTTAATCAGAAAGTGGTTGATGGTTTGGGTTTTCCCCGGTTGTCCGGACACTTTCGCCAGTTTTTTTTGTTCCGTCAGCATATTTATCAGCGACGATTTACCCACATTTGAGCGGCCAATAAAAGCATATTCAGGCTTGTTGTCTGGCGGACAAAGCTTGGGGTCCGTGTTCGAAATCAGAAATTCCGAAGAGTGAATTATCATCATAAGTTTGAGAATTTCAGGTTAGAAATGAGATTCGAAAAAATGAATATGTGCCATAATTTGCGAGGCCACAAAACGCCCATCGTGTTTGCCCTGGGCCTCGATGTATGTCGGCATTATGCCTTGTTTGTGCGCCTGTTCCACAAACCGTCTGCTTGCAGGAAGCAGCGGATCCGAAAGCCCACAACTGACAATCAGTGGCACAGTGTGCAAATTCTTCAGCCCTGCAATAGCCATAAACGGCCACCAGATTTTACGGTTGTATGCGCCTAAGTGCTTGCTAAGGCTAGTATTACGTAGCCCCGAAAACTCCAAATCGAGCGTACCGCTGATGCTCCCAGCTGCCAGAAACAAGTCCGGATGGCGGCTTGCCAGAAACACCGCGCCGTGTCCGCCCATGCTAAAACCGTCGATACACACACGCTTGGCATCGGTAGGAAACTGGCGCAACAACTGCGGCAAAAAATCGGCGAAGAAGAACTGTTCGTAATTACTCCCGGGCACAAATTTACTGTCGAAGTACCAAGAATCGAACAAACCATCGGGGCAAACGAACACAATACGAAGCGAATCGGCCAAACGCGCCAAATCCAAACCCACGCCAAAAGCACGCGGTTTGCCCCCATACCCATGGAGCAAAATCACCACAGGCAACTTTTCCGCACCAGCATTTGCAGGCACAAAAACCCAAGTACTATCCGCCCGATTTAAGTTTTTGGAATGCACCACCCACAATTCTTGCCCACAAACCGAAAGGCTCACCAAGCTCCACACCCATAGAATTACAAAAAATCTCCACATTCGGTATTCAAATCAATTCGGTTGCAAAATTGCAAATAATAATCGCAACCACCCGAAAAATCCGACAATAAGGCATAAAAATCAGCCCAAAGCATATAACAAACCCTTATTCAGCGATGCAGAATAAGGGTCGCACACAAGGCAAAATACCCCGCGATCATAAGTCTTTAATGTTTTTTGCCCTTTTGTTTTCTCCCATGTTTGTCGTTGTCCTGATGGTCATCGCGATTCGATTTTTGATTCTGCGCCGGATTCTCTTTTTTATACCACCCCTTATGTTTGCCTTTATTTGCAGGCTGCGAAACAAGAATACACGCATTCAACGACAGCGCACACAGTGCCACAACGACAATTTTTGTAAAATTTTTCATCTATCCATATTAAATTTGAGCAAGCATATCCATACAATTATCAGTCCCCAAACCCAATATTTGCCAACATTTACTACAACCAAACTACAACAAAGCCCCTAAAAACCTTCTGGAAGCAAAAAAACAAAAATAAAGATAAGGAGCTGTAGCCCAACAGTATTTGTAAAGGCGGCTGCCGGCTCTTGGCTGTAGTCCTCGCGCACGGGAACGAAACCACTTGGCATCCCTTGTATTTCAGTCAAACCACAGTACAAAAGGCTATTGCAGTTCGTCGCTGTGGGCTACTTGCCGCGATCCGGGCTAGTTGAGGCGCCGCGCCGTCTAAAACGC
>JBDKHP010000301.1:0-3858 GCA_039797645.1 Bacteroidota bacterium | reverse complement strand
GGGCTTGCGGTTTGAATTTGTTCGCGGTTTGCTTCATGGCCATCGGCCAACTGAAAGAGTTGGTCTTGCGTACCTACGGCGTAGAATTGAAAAGCTGCCGCACGGTCTAGCCCGGATAGCAGCGGTAGCCGCCGCTCTAAATATTGTTTCGTTCCCGCTCCAAATCCTTTTTTTATTTTTTTTTCGCTTTCTCGCCTTGCTTTTTGTCAATTGGTTGTGATTGTTTTAGGGTTTATTGGGTTCCGAGTTGGCAAATACCCCGAGTATTTGGTTGAAAAGTGCTGTGCGTTCGGCTTCGGTGTCGAGGGTTTCGATGGGGGTTGTGAGGCTGAGGATCTGTACGTTGGTGCTGTAGAGTATGGCAGCAGAGAAATTGTTTTCGGCGTATCTTGCCCAGACTTTGGCTGTGGCGGCTGCGGGGGCTAGGGCATCGGGGCTAGGGGTGAGGTAGTGTTCTGGGCTGCGAAGACTGGCGCGGTATGGTGCGGTTCGGTTGGTGAGTAGGTAGATGTCTGGTTTTTTTACGGCATGGTCGGCATGGAATTTTAATCCGAGTATTTCTTGTATGGAACTTGTGAGGCTTGTGTCGCAAAGTGTTTCGCTACCTAAGTAGCTGCCTGTTAGTAGTATGTGACTGCCTTGTTGTGTGTATTCTGAGATTTTACGAAGGAAGCGGGCGGTGTAGAGCTGGTATTTTAGTTGCTTATTGATTTTGGTTTCGGTGGATTTTTGTGCCCCTGCAAGGATGTCGATAGCGAAGTAGGGGGTGTCGGGGAGGTTGGCTTTGTCGAAATATTGGCGGCTGTAGGTGGTGAAATTGTAGCCGTTTGCTAGTATGGATTTGCCGTGTATTTGGGCATAATTGTGGGTATTTCCGAGTGTTGGTTGGGCTTCGAGGTCGGAATAACTGGCGCCAAAACCGGGGGAATCGTTGTCGGTAAAAGGGACATTGGGGTTGTATGTTTTTTGTTCGCCGACGGTGGAAAGTTCGGTGTTGTCTGCTACGCCGGGGTCTATGGTGCGGAAGAAGCCAATTTGTTTGTTGCCTCGTAGGAATGTGGGTGCAGCGAGACGTTCGAAGGTGTTGACAATGAGTATTTCTTGGTCGTTGTAGGGGGTGAAACCGACGCTTACTTCGTCGGAAAGTAGGGATTCGCCGCCCGAATTTACGGCTGCTACACGGAAGTTATAGATGCCAGATTTGGGGCTGGGTAGGAGGTATTCGGAGTTTTTTACGAGCGTGCCGTTGTCGTAGGCTTGGTCGTTGTAACTTTGATAAACGATGTAAAATTCTGGTTTGGCTGTGGGTTCAAGGCTGTCGGTTGTGGCTTCCCAATGTATTCTAATTGCTTTGTTTTTGGTGAGTTGTGTGGCTAATGCTTGGGGCGGGAGGGGTTGCACGAGGTATTCGGCTGTGTGTTGTACGGATAGGAAGCGTAACATCCCTTTGTAGATGGATCGCGCCACGAGGAAACGATAATTGGGATCGAGGGCGGCTTCGACGTCGGCGGGGTTTTGGTGCGACAAGAGTTCGAGGAGCATGGAGGGGACGTTCGGACGTGCGGCTTCGCTGTATTTGGCGTTCCACAAGCCACGGCGTGTCCAGTTTTTGCGGTATTGGGCGCGGGTGTCGTTTACTACTTGGGTTTGGATGAGGTCGGCCAAATCGCGGGATGCAATTTTGGATTGTTGGTCGGGGAAACGTCCGTCTTGGGTTTGGTCTGAGTAGATGGCGAGCGTGCCCACGATGCTGTCTTTGGGGAACAGGCCAGAGTCGGTATGGAGGGCAAATGCGAGGTCTATGGGAATGTTGAGCCCTTTGTAAAGGCTTGTACTATCGGTAATTGTGGGGCCAAATATTCCGCCCAAGAGCCAATTTACCCATTCGCCACGGCCTTGATAGTCGTCGGTATAGTCGTTTGAATCGTTGTGGAGGCTCCATACTGAGGCTTTTGGTGCGCCCGAAAACTGTTCGTGGTAGCGTGCTGCTTCTGCCCAACGTGGCTTTCCGCTGGTTTGTCCGTTGCGAGAGACATTGCCCATGCCTCCGCCTAGGCGTACGGCATCGGCAGTGAGAATTCTTTCTCCGTTTCGTTCGGGCTGTACAACGATGTAGGCGGTTGTTTTGGCCTCGAAGCGAAAACGCCCCAAATCTACCCATGTGCCATAGGCCATTGTCTGATCTACGGTATATTGTGTGATTCCCCCTGCATGATACACTTTGTAAATAGCTTTGCCACTGCCTTTTGCGTAAGATATATGTACTCCGTATTCGTTGCTGTGTGTTATGGGGATTGCGTACACAAGACTGTCGGATTTTCGTGCGTTTTCTTTGTAATAATAGCTGCCAAGCTGGAAGGGGTTTTCGTTCGTCATTGCCCGTTTGGGTGTTGCAAACCCTGTCCGTTGGGCAGAAATACTCCAAGTTTCTGCATTCTGGCAACTGTCGGCTATAAGCATGGTGGGCGTGTAGTCGCGTTCGCGGGCAGACCAGACGTTGGCGCCAGCATTCTCTAACATTGGTATCAGGTAAGGTACCACTATAGAGGTAGTTAGTAGATCTTCTGCTGTAGTGAAGAGGCGGCTTCTTTGCCATTCCCAGCGGTCGCGGACGTTGTTGTAATACCAACCGTGGCTACTCCACAGCGCGATGTTTGCGTTTTGGAGTCCGTTTTTTAGTAAGTATTTCTGTTGCTTTTGTATTACCAATTTGCGCTCGGGGCGTGTGCCATGCCTTACTGGGAGGCGCTCTTTGTCGTAGTTTTTTTCTTTGAGGCGATAATAATTGGGGATGTATTCACTGAGTTCGCGTCCTCCTGCAAAAAAAGTAATGTTGTAATCTTGGTAACTTTCGGGCAAGTATTGTTTGAATTTATTCGTGAGATATACGATAAGACTGTCGCGGATGGGCAGGTCGCAAAGATTGTCGGAAAGTTCGAGTTCTAAGTTGTGTTTCTTGTTGCCAAGAATTATTTTCTTGACCGTAATTTTGTTCCGAGGGTTGATGGAAGCGTGAAGTTTCAGACTGTCTTTGGCGAGGTAGTACATCTCGAAGCGATGGGCGGCATCGATAAATTCTTCGGATTCTTGGCCCAGAATCGTTTGGCTAAAAAGTGCTGCAATAAGAGTGAGAACAAAAAAAGGTACAAGTTTCATGCGTATCATTTGAGATCAATTGCTTTTGTTGGTATTTCGAGCGACAAAACTACATATTGTTTCGGCAAAAACTGCGAGAAAACGACTCGCATTTTGGGTAGTTTTCTTTGTAGAAAAGCATGTATTTTTGTGTCAAAATTTAGGCAATGATACTTATAGCAGATAGTGGTTCTACCAAAACCGATTGGGTACTTACCGATGGCAGAAATCAATCGTGGTTTCAGACAAAGGGAATCAATCCATTCTTCCAATCGGCCGACGAGATTGTCGGAATGTTGCAACAAGAGGTCGATTCTAGCCATCGGGTGCAGATAGACGCAATACATTTCTACGGCGCTGGTTGTATCAAAGGGCAAACAGACAGCTTGGTGCACGATGCCTTAGTGCGTTTTTGGGGCAATTGTCAGGTAGAGATCAACGATGATATGTTGGGTGCTGCTCGTGCGCTGTTTGGTGCGGAAGCTGGAATTGCGTGCATTTTGGGAACGGGTGCGAATTCGGCTTACTACGACGGGCAGCATATTACTGATAAAGTGCCGACACTGGGTTTCATCCTAGGCGACGAAGGTAGTGGGGCGTATTTGGGCAAGAATTTTCTGAATTGTTATTTCAAACGGGAATTTCCCTCGCAACTTGAAGCTGATATAGCAAAAGATTTGAAACTTTTTTGGCCAGATGTGTTACAGTCGGTCTATAAGCAAG
>JBDKHP010000300.1:0-2747 GCA_039797645.1 Bacteroidota bacterium | reverse complement strand
ACCATATCAATCACTTCGGCTACATTGAACTCTTCAGGGTTTGGCTGGAATTCTTCGCGTTGTAGGCGAGACCATTCTAGCAAATTCTCTACTAAGTGAGATCCGCTCTCGGCAGCATTGAGAATAATGTGAACGAACTCACGTTTTTTGTCGTCGCTCAACACGTCGTATTCGTCCACAACGGCTTTTGCATAGCCTATCATAAAGGGAAATGGGTTTTTTAAATCTTCGGCAATAAAGCTCAGGAAGCGTTCTTTGGTAAGATCGGAATGCCGGAGGTTGTTGGTGGTGAATTCTAGTTCTCTGTTTTTTTGTCGAATTCGGAAAATCGACCGTAATTCGAAATTGACAAATGCCACAATGAGCAACAGTATGATGGTTGAAAAGGCCATCCGCGAATAGAAATATGATTCTATTTGAGCGTATTCGTTGTCAACAACGTAGGTTACGAGGTAGGCAATCTGAACCTTTTCGAAGTTGAGAATGGGTATGAAACTTACGGCATAAAACTGTCCCCTTACAGGTACATTGAGGGTAAATGTTTTCTGACTATTAATTGACTCAAAAGCCAATACTTGCAATATTTTGTTTATTTGTTTTTTTGTACCAAGGGTAATGCTGTCGGTGTTTATTTTCTCATCTTCCTGAGCTACTTTAGATTCCACGATATATTGGGCGTGTATGTCGGTTCTTTGGTAAGCTCCCACCGAATTGCGCATAGAGCTGCTCCTTATGTTATTTCTGTTGATAATTAGGGTGGTACTCTTGGGGTATGTGTGGTACATTTGTTTGCGAATAGTGTTGAAGTCAACATCCAAAGAAACAACACCCAAGGATATTTGGGTAGAATCTTTCACCGGAAACACATACCTGAATCCATTAAAAACCCGGTTCTCTTCAAACCCATACAAGGGTATTTGTTTTGTGTTTGCAAGCTTTACGGAATAGGGCGTACGCACCTCGATGGTGGGATTCATGCGCGATTGTTCGTAAAACCGATTGATTAATTGGTTCTGGTGGTTGAAAAAGTACATCTCTCGAACGCCTTGCCTGAGTACCAAATGATAGGAATTTGCGAGTTTTTTGTTCAGGATGGCTTGCGAGGTACGCACCCCAGCACTATCTTGGCTCTGCCGAAGTATGTACTTTATATCTGGCTGGTTTACAACTTGATCTACGTAGGTCTGGGCAATTAATCCGAATGAAGTTAGCGTATTCAAGAATGCCGTTCGGGATTCTTTCTGCAAGTCTTCAGCATGGTTTGCCAGCATTTGGTCGAAATTATCGTGCCAATATACTGCCGTAAAAGCTTCCAGAATAATAAAAGCAATTACAAAATAATAATTCTTAATCTTCGAATCGAGTATCTGCATAGCAGCTCAAACTTTAATTTTAACATTAATAACAAACTCGGAAAGTAACTTAAACAATTGAAGTAGGAATGCCTCGCTATAAAAATTCAAGCTACGTAATATCCTGCCAACTGAATAATTGTTAATTGGTTGATGCCTATACAAACGATTAATGCCAGAAAATTAACCAAAAATAAACTAGCTTGAATCCTATATTCGTCATCTGTAAACTCAATTCAAATATTGCGCCCAAGCCATCAGTTTGATGCAAAAAAAATTGCATCTGACAAGAATCTTATTCCTATTTACAAAGCAAAAAAAAACAAAAAGCAAAATGAACACCCTGTAAACCACGCGACAATTTAGCGAAAACATCGAACTTATCAATATATTTACAGCATCAATTGTGAATAATATACTTAATAATAGTATCGCTGTAACTTTAAGCGTATGCTGTTCGTTGGAAATTAAAAATAACAAAATGCCAAATAAGCAGAAAAGCATCACATCACCTAAACGATATACAATGAAACAAATATCTTTATGGATCATTCTCCTACTGGTACAACTCTCTGTATTTGCACAGAAGGACGAAACTATTGTAAAAATAGACAAAGTCGAGTATTCTAGTATCGAGTTCGACTATCACTACCGTAAGAATGCAAAAATCCTTGACCAACGTGAAAGTCCGCAAATGTACTTAGAACGTTTTATTGACTATAAACTCAAACTCGCCGAAGCACTTCGTCTAAAACTGGACACGGTCAACAATTTCCTTACAGAGTTTCAGAACTACAAACTATCACTAAGCAACAAGCACAATGCCCAAGGAATTATCCGGGATTCACTTGTTCACATAGCCTACAAACGCCTCAACGAAGCGCGTAATGTGTCTATAATCACGATATTAGCACCCGAAGGAAGCGACACCGTACGCGCATTCAAAAGAGCCGATAGTCTCTATCAGGCACTCCGCAAAGGTGCATCGTTTGCCGATTTGGCGACAACAAAATCTGAAGATATGGCACTGAAACCCAAAAAAGGCAATATTGGTTATATCACAGGCAATATGCTGCCAATTCAACTCGAGAATGTATTGTACACTCTCAAAAAAGGCGAATTTTCAGCCCCAATACGTACGCAAAAGGGCTACCATATATTTCGTGTAAACGACATCACCATTAACCCTGGGGAAATGAGAATCGCGCATATTGTTAAGTTTTTCGGCACAGACAGCACCCAAAATAAAGCACGGCTAGATTCTATGATGCTTATTCACAAAGAAATAAAAGAAGGTGCCGACTTTGTAAAATTAGCAATAATGTATTCAGACGACGAAACCGTAAAAGAAACAAAAGCAGAATTACCATGGTTCAAAATAAACCAGGTGCTGCC
>JBDKHP010000299.1:0-3214 GCA_039797645.1 Bacteroidota bacterium | reverse complement strand
AATGCTCATTTACAAGTAGTAAACTCCGCTTTAAAAAATCCAATCCGCCTTGACCTCAACTAAAAAAACAGACTCTAATTAATCATTTACGAGTACTTACAGACCCCAAGTTGCGCCAATTCAGCGAATTGGCACATAAACCCGAATACTAACCGATGGTATTTTAAGCCATTTTTCGTAATCCCGAAGGTAAGGCGAGCGTATTCGTGCGTAATACCCAACCCAAAGTAAAAGCCCAGAAAGAAAGGCCGGGAGCAAAAAATAAAAATTAGGAGCGGATACCAAAATTTCAAATAAGCCCCGCTCCTTGTTTTATTCTTTATTTTGCTCAGAAGGTTGGCATACTTACAAAAAAAACACCGCGTCATTCTTTTCTGCTGAAAGAGAAAAAATTGAGCGGTGCTTTTTGCAATTTGTTGAAAATAAGCTTCTTTAATGAAATGCTTTATTTTTTCTTTTTACCCCAATAGGTGGCGTTTAGGTTTTTTTCGGTTCCGGCATATACGAGCGTTACGCGGCGTGGGCTTGCTTCCCAATCGACTTCGCGTTCGATACACACTACTACGTTGCCCAATTTGAGCCATTTTTTTGTTTCGTCGTAGCTCCAATTGCCTGTAAGTGCTCCGGCCATTGTGCCGTCGGCTTTGAGGGTGAGTGTTGTTGAGGCATCTTGTTGGGCGTGTTTGTATGCGAGGTTGATGTGCTCCCAGTTTCCGACAAGCGAGTCTTTGGTAATTTTACCATAATCTGGTACGCCGGCATAACGTTCGGGTAGGGCTATTGGCCATAGGTTGTCTGGCTCGCTGGCTGAGGCCGGACACCACACAAGGCGGCGTACGTGGCCCATCATCAGTGCATTAGAATACGCGTTGCCATTTACGTTGGCGGGCAATCTGCCTTGGGACATATAGAACCATTCGTTGGTACCGTCTTTTTGGAAGGCGCAGGAGTGCGCAATGCCGACCCAACCGTTGCTGAGGTTGAATTTGTAGGGGTGTGTTACGATAGGGTATGAGTCGCCACGTCCGTTGGTGAAATTGCGCCCTGTGATGTCGAGGTATGGCCCTTCGATGTTGGCACTTCTGACTACGCGGGTGTTGTAGGGAACGTCGAGGCCGTCGTAGGCCATAAACAAATAGTAGTATCCGTCTTTGTAGATAATTTCGGGTGCTTCGCTGGCTTGCCAACGCGAGCCGTCGGTACGTGTGCCGATTCTTGTTCCGTAACGGGCGGTTAGTTCACTGGTGCTGCTTGCATAAGGTTCGCCAAGTTTGTTGATGGGCTTGCCTGTGGCAGCATCGAGTTTAAGTAGCGCGAAACCGCTGTGCCATGAGCCGTGTATGAGGTAGTGATCTCCGGCTGGTGTTACGATGTATGTAGGGTCGATAGCATTGTAGTAAAAATATCCGCTCCAATCGTTGGTGCTTGCGCGGTTGAAATTCAAACCTCGATCTGACGCGGAGGTAGTTACGTAGCCTTTGTCTTCCCAGACTGCTCCGGCAGGGTCGGTAGATTCGCACATACCTATGAAGGAGCGTTCTGTCCAGCTTCCGTCGAAAGCGGCAGTGTTCTGATTGCCTGTTTTGATGTAGTTAAAGATCACAACGCTGTAGTACATTCGTAATTTATCTTGGCCTCCTACGTTTATTCGGCGTACTACGGGTGCCCAATAGCCGTATTGTATTTTGTCTTTTGCAATTGCAGGAAGCCCCATACGCGTACGAATAGCGTTGAGCGAATCGGCTACCCAAGTGGGTGGTGTGTAAAACGGCCCACCTACCCAATCCCAGTTTACTAAGTCTTTTGAACGTTTACCTTGAAAGTGTCCGTGCCCTTCGCTTGCATTCCCGTAGGATGCATCGGTGCCGTACATATAGTAATATCCGTTGTAGAAGGCTACAGATGGATCGTGTACATTGGCCAAATTCCACTTGTCGCGGTTTGTCCACGATGATATGGCCGAATAGTCGTCGGCATAGGTTGGCATGGTGAAACTAGGTACAGGAACAGGATTTGGTTCCGGTTCAATAATCTCAGCAGGGCTTTTTTTGCAGCCAGTAACCAATAGCGCAATGATGCCGAAAGCCAGTGGAAGAAAATGTTTTAGTTTCATATTGCTGTGTTTTTTATTAAAAAGAACTTCCTTACCAACCCAAAAGCCGATAAGGAAGTATTTAGTTTAAACAAATGCGCCTACTTTAATTGCACAATAGGGCGTACGCTCCATTTTGCTAAGAAATCTTGGCTGTTATCTTTGTTCATGTTAGCCGAGTTGCCTACAAGGTTTTTGTTGGCATTGAGGTTGCCTTGGAATATAGGGAAATATTCGTGTCCGGCATAGTAGTACTGATACGACGAGCCACTTGCAGTTTCGGCGGTAACGGCATCAGTGTCCACATATACTTTTTCTTCTGAAACACCATCCACCACAAAGGTCTTTTTAGGGGCTAGCTTATAGTACGCATGTTCAACCAATTGTTGACGACGATTTGCGTCGTAGAAGAATCCCCAACGGATAAGGTCGATACCACGACCGTTTTCACAACCGAATTCTTTTGGACGTTCTACGTTTGCAATTTGCTCGAAAAGCGCATTTGCGGACGAAAAGTCTGAAACTTTAAGATCTTTAAGCGCTACACGCTGGCGTACCTTGTTAATGTAGTCTATAGCGATTTGAGTAGGGCCATTGATTTCGTTTTCGCATTCTGCAGCACGCAACAACACATCGCTGTAACGCATAAGGCGCAGGTTGATACCGCAAAGTAATCCGTTGTCGATAGAAGCGTAAATATTGGTTCTTGCATTGGTGAACTTAGCGATTGAGATACCACCTTGCGAAGTGTTTGAACGGGTTTTATAAGCCCAGTCTTCCTTTTTTAGCTCTTTTTTGTACACCGTGTTGGAACGAGGATCGCCGTTAGGATATGCAGCTGTTGCAATACCTGTGTAGTTGCTATATCCGTCTTCGTATGTAACCAATGTCCAGTATAAGCGAGGATCAAGACGACCGTCGGTACTGTTCTCTTTTTTGAAAAGGTTGTACAACCAAGGAGCGCCTGCCAAGTCGCCCCAGCTACCCAAATCCTGAGATGCATAGTTGCTTTCTACGGCGTGTCCCTGAGTAGCTTCTGTGCTTATGTTTACAGGAGTCCACTCTTGGTTGGTTCCACCCGTGCCATAGTCCATAAACTGCACTTCGAAGAGGCTTTCTGAG
>JBDKHP010000298.1:0-2569 GCA_039797645.1 Bacteroidota bacterium | reverse complement strand
TGGCCGTAGGCCAACTGAAAGGGCTGGCCCAGCGTACCTACGGCGTTACAAAGGGTGCTGCCGATCGGCCTAGCCCGGATAGTAGCGGTAGCCCACAGCTTTTTGGGGCGGCGAATGAAGGGGCGGCAGCAAGCTGATTGCGTGGCGCGGTGTGTGGCGTGGCCTGTTGATTTCGCCCAAAAAGCGAGGACTACAAGCGGATAGCCGGCAGCAGTCGTGTATAAGTAATGTTTCGCTCCCGCTCCTAATCCTTTTTTTTATTTTTCTCTCGGATGGGGTTTTGGCCAGGGGTGGCGGAATTTTTATTTGCTTTTTTAAATCGCTTTCTTTTACTTTGTGGCCATATAGGTCGGTGACCGTAATTTGATTCTTATGACAACAATGTTTTCTAATATGGCTTGGTGGTGGCGTTCTTCTTCGGTTGGAGTGGATGCAACGGTATAGCTATAGGTGAAAAACAACAATGTATAAACCAAGCCCGACGATCCACGTCGGGCTTTTTTTTTGCTTTTTGGTGAGATTTAAGGGTTTTATTTAAGATATAATTTCAAGATAGCTGTTATGGAAAGTATTAAAATTCACAAACTTATTCGCAAACGTTTGGCCGATTCGGTGACGCCTGTGAGTGTGTATCTGAAAATTCGGAAGGAATTTGGCAAGGCGCTTCTGCTGGAAAGTGCTGATTATCATGGCCAAAAAGGGAGTTTTTCGTTTATTTGCTTCGAGCCTGTGGCGGGTTTTGTGGTGGAGGATGGGGTGATTACGGAATCGCTGCCGGCGGCTGAACCGGTGCAATCTTTGGTGGCCAATGGTGAGAATGTGCCTGCGCGGTTGGATGCTTTTTTGCGTCGGTTTGAGCCTGTGGGTGGTACGGAATTCGATAAAGTTGATGGCCTTTTTGGGTATTCGACCTATAATGCGGAGCGGTATTTCGAGCGTATCGAGATTGGAATGAAGACGAAAGCGGCGCATAAAATTCCGGAATTGCAGTATCATTTCTTTAAGTATATTATTGCTATTGACCATTTTAGGGGTGAGCTTTATATTCAGGAGAACTTGTTTGCGAATGAGGTGGGCAATGTGGAGGAGATTGATGCGCTGCTGAATCATATTGTGTTCGATATTTCGGGCTTTGGTTTGGTGGGGCCTGAGGCGTCGAATGTTACGGATTCGCAGTTTATGGATATGGTGTCGCGCGGGAAGCATCATTGCCGTGTGGGCGATGTGTTTCAGATTGTGCTTTCGCGTCAGTTTCGGCAGAATTTTGTGGGGGACGATTTTAATGTGTATAGGGCTTTGCGGCATATCAATCCGTCGCCGTATTTGTTTTATTTCGACTATGGTACGTTCCGTATTTTTGGTTCGTCGCCAGAGGCTCAGTTGCAGGTTGAAGCGGGTAAGGCTACGATTAATCCGATTGCGGGGACGTTTCGTAGAACGGGTAATGATAAGTCTGATAAGAAGTTGGCCGAGCAGCTTGCGGCAGACCCAAAGGAAAATGCTGAGCATGTGATGTTGGTAGATTTGGCACGAAACGACTTGAGCAGGAATTGTGCGGGCGTGGTGGTTGAGACGTATAAGGAGATTCAGTATTTTAGTCATGTGTTGCACATGGTGTCGCAGGTGAGTGGTCAGTTGCACGCGGAATCGAACCCGGTGCGGGTGTATGCGGATACGTTCCCAGCTGGTACGTTGAGTGGTGCGCCCAAATACCGGGCGATGTCGCTGATTGAAGAGATTGAAAATCAGGACAGGTCGTACTACGGCGGTGCGATTGGTTTCTTGGGTTTTAATGGCGATTTGAATCATGCGATTACGATTCGGTCGTTTCTGAGCAAAGACAATACGTTGTATTATCAGGCGGGTGCTGGCGTGGTAGATAAATCGGTAGAAGAGAATGAGTTGCAGGAGGTGAACAACAAATTGGCTGCCCTGAAACGTGCGCTCGAATTGGCTATTAAATTTTGATTTTCGGACTTTAAAAAACAGCAAACAGATGAAAATATTGGTGCTTGATAATTACGATTCGTTCACATATAATTTGGTGCATTACCTCGAAGAGCTTACCGGCGAAAAGGTGGATGTGTTTAGAAACGACGAGATTTCGCTCGATGATGTGGATCGGTACGACAAAATTGTGCTTTCGCCTGGGCCAGGTGTGCCAGTGGATGCGGGTATTTTGGAACCGCTGATTGCGCGATATGCACCCACAAAGAGCATTTTCGGGGTGTGTCTGGGGCTTCAGGCAATTGGTGAAGTGTTCGGCGGTACGTTGGTGAATTTGAGCCAAGTGTATCATGGTGTGGCTACGGCGATTTCGGTGACGGACACGAACGATTGTACTTTTGCAAACCTGCCCCAAACGCTGGAAGTAGGGCGTTACCATTCGTGGGTGGTAGATGCCGCGACACTGCCCGACGAATTGGCGGTGAGTGCGGTGGATCATAACGGCCAATTGATGGCTTTTTACCACAAAACTTACGACGTGCGTGGGGTGCAATTTCACCCGGAGTCGATACTTACGCCTACGGGCAAACAGATGCTAAAGAACTGGTTGGAAAAAACCGAA
>JBDKHP010000297.1:0-9454 GCA_039797645.1 Bacteroidota bacterium | reverse complement strand
TTTAGGCCGCATTCATTTGCAACATACTGTGGTATATGGCTTTACAAAACTGCCACAATCTTGTTAGATATAATAGTAGCGGTAGCCCACAGCGGTGTGATGCGGTGCCAGCAAGCTGATGCTTTCTGACTGAAACACATTGGTTTCCAGTTGATTTCGTACCCGAACGCGAGGACTACAAGCGGATAGCCGGCAGCAGCCGTATATAAGTAAAGTTTCGCTCCCGCTCCAAATCCTTTTTTTTGTTTTTTTTCGATCATTGGGTTTTGTTGGGTACTGTACCTATTAATATCTCGTGACTGAGGATGCTATATAGGTGTCAATATGCTTTTCTTAACATATAAGCGAGAAAGCTCACACATTTAATTTCGATTTCAAACCGTACATTTGCTTCCATTGTGTAAGGTTAAACAACTTGGTTATGAAAGACGACTATCTATCATTGTCTCAAACCTCGGAATTAATCGGGAAAAGTAAAGAAACCCTTCGCCGCTGGGACAGAGAAGGAAAACTAACAGCCATTCGTGAACCGATGAGTAATTACAGAGTATGTAATAAAGAACAAGTTCTCACCCAATTTTCCGATTTACCGCAGAAGACACCATAGAAACGGTATCGAATTTTGTAGATGCAGAAAATAATTATTGCGTTTTGGAATTATTTGCAGGCGCAGGTGGTTTGGCTATTGGCCTAGAAAATGCGGGATTAAAATGCACAGCCTTAAATGAAATCGACAAATGGGCATGTAACACACTACGCACGAATCGTCCCAATTGGGAGGTTCTTGAAGGTGACATTAGGAACTTCGATTTCAGCGAATGCCACAACAAAATTGACATTGTAACAGGCGGATTTCCTTGCCTCACCCTGACATATAGTCCGGCACAAAAACAAACCGAAAGATGCCAGCCCGACGAAACGAGGCCGTTTACCGTCCGCGAGTATGCGAGAATACAACCTTCCCGAATAATTGGACTTTCGAAGGATCAATAGCCCAGCAATACAAGCAAATTGGCAACGCTGTTCCTGTAAATTTGGGCACAGAACTAGGATATTCACTTGTGAAATTCCTTAATCAATATTACAGATCCTTAAATCCCAAGTAATAACCGAAATAGAGATAATTATTTCCCATATAAATATTTGGGTGAATTGTTTTGTCTATCTCGGAATATCTACCGCATCTCATAAGTGACTATAACCTATGAGATGCGTCGAAAGCCATTAGTGCCGAACCAAGCGAAAACCTCTATCGTCGTTGCTGTATAGAGGGGTGCGGCTATAACGGTATGCGGTTCGTAAACGGCTCGCTTCAAACCGCCAACTTCCACCGCGTAGCACGCGGAATCTGCCTGTACTTGGGCCTTTGGGATTTACTTTGGGTGTTTCGTCGTATTTTCCGTACCAATCCAGACACCATTCCCATACGTTTCCAGACATATCGTACAAGCCCAATTCGTTGGGCTTCTTTTGCCCTACGGGGCGCGAGCCTTCTTCAGGGAAATAGTCGTCGCCAGTAGAATTATCGGTAAACCAACTTACTTCCGCTGGTTTTTCACTACCCGAATACTCATGCTTCTGCGTTGCATTGCCGCCCTTTGCGGCATATTCCCACTCCGATTCTGTGGGTAAACTCCCCCCTGCCCAGCGACAATATGCATCCGCACCGAACCAACTTACCTCAATTACCGGATAATTCTCACGCCCGAGTTTTGGGTTGAAATAGCCACTCTTGTATTCAATCTGTACGTCTTCATCTTGCATATCAATCAGCATTGTATTTTCCATTATACCTGATTGTTGCACATTCATGTTGTTTAAGAATCTACAAAACTGGTCATTTGTTACTTCATATTTACTAATCGAATAATCAGCCAAAGTTACCGTATGGTGTGGTCGCTCGTCGTCGTCGCCCAAAGAGCCACCCATTTCAAAGCTACCTCCGGGAACTTGTACCATTTCAACCCCTGTCTTGTCAACTTCTTTGGGTTTGGCATCGGTATGCACTTCGCCGGTCACTACCATATAGGTTTTACCAGATTCCATCTCGATTGTCGTTTCCCAAGCACCCAATTTAAGTCGGTGTTTACCGGGAGCTAAATTCGCCAAGGTGTAAAGGCTTGCCTTTTCGTACTTTCCAAAATCCTCACCGTCCAGAAAAAAGCGACCATCGAAAGTTACTTTTAACTCCAAAATTGCGGGTTTTTCACTTGCAGGAACAATATAAATCGTAGATTTTTCTGAAATTACCGATTTCTGGGTACTCGCTGTTTTGAAATAAAACTTACCGTTGAGTTTCGATGCGCTAATAGGCACTTGCGCACTGCCTTCTTTCTTAACCTGTGTCTTTAGGTTTTCTATTAATTCCTCAACATTTTGGTGAACCCCCAACTGCTGACACAATACTTTGGTATAAACTCCATTTTTTCCGTCGATACTTCCAGAATAAGTGCCGGGAGTTGTGGCGAAAGAGAGCAATGTTCCACTGGGTACATCGGCATACACAAAACCTGTTTTGTACCACGAATCGGTAACTCCAGATGCAAAAGCATCGATAAAGGCAACACTTACGTTTTGCGGATGCGAAGCAAAGGTCTTTAATACGCGTGTCATCGGCACTAATTTTACGGTGTCTGCTGGTGAGTCTAAAGTGGCATCTACTGGCACCATATAGTTTACTCCTTTGTAGTTTATACCACGTCCGTTGTAATAAAAAACTACTGCATCGTTGTGCGATTGCAACCTGTTGTAATCGCGTATTGCTTGTTCTAATTCCGATTTATCTAAATCGTTGTGTACAATTGCCATAAATCCTAGCCCCTCTAATGCCGATGCCAGAATACTTGCATCGTTTGTAGCATAGGGCTGGTCTTCAACCACTCTATAATCCGTATTGCCGATAATTAAGGCAATACGCCGTTCGCCTATCTGAGCATTTGCACCAAGCAATACCGCTCCAATGAACACAGCGAGAAGAATTATTTTTTTCATCATATAGTTGTTTTTTCTAAAATTTACATTCCGTGTAAGAGCCAAAATTCAATAACCCCTTGGTATTTATTGTTGAGAGAATCTAACAAACTACGCGCATTGTCTTCAGTAGCCAATACTTCTATGGCCACCCGTCTTATTTTTTTGCGTGGGACAATTACTGCCGATAGCCCTTCGGTTTCTAAATAATTTATCATTAATTGGGCCTCTTTGTCTTCAGTAAAACTACCTGCAACGAGGTAGAATTTCTGTTTTTCGGGGTCGGGTGGCACAGGGATATGTCGTTGAATAGCGTCCGAATTACTTTCCGAACGGCCTCGATGCGCCTGTGCCGCTACAACACTACTATCCATAAGGTATTTACGATCTTCCACAGGTATATCTTCAGAGGTGCGGGTTGTTAGCTCGCGCTCAGGTTCCAACAAAAGTGTGGGTTCCGATTTTGCTTTTTGTGCAAGCGAGTCTGCTTCATTTTGTGCTTGGTCTGCACCACAAGCATTCCATGTAAGCAAGATACAACAACAATACACACTAAATTTACTTCTAAAAAAATAGGACATACATTTCAATTCCATTTTACAAATTACTTCATTTTGCCGAACAAATGAAAATTTCTGTCCGGAAAAACCAACTTATATTGCTACTTTTCGGTTCATTGCCGCAAGCGCAATTTGTGCATTGTTGCGCCACGATGCATATTCCAAATAGGCATTCCAATGCGCTGTATTGTCGGCACAATTTTGTGTACACTGCTTCATGGCAAGTGTCAATGCGTCTGGGTTGTCTGGCGGCACAAGTTTACTTAGGTCAAACTTAATTACAATATGCGAAAGTGCACTCTGGGTGTCACTAACAAGAATTTGTTTGCGGTACGGGGCTACAGAATTGAGAATGGCACTTTGCGAACGGAACGACGCGCTGTAATACAGCATCACGGTATTGGCTTGTTGCATTGCTGCGGCCATTTCTGGGGCTGTAACGTAGCGATTTTCCCACATACATCGGCCTTTTAGTGCAGGGAGGCGCATTAGTTGTTCTAATTCTGGGGTGTCAACAGTGCCACTTGCGGCCTTACCTACGATGAGGACACAAGCGTTGGGTACGGATTGTAAGGCCGAAAGTATCATGGCGGTGTTTTTTTCGGCTCGTACATTTCCGGGTATTAAGAATAAGTGTCGTCCGTTGGCAAAATGCTGAATCCGTTTGGTAAAAAGCGCATCGGAAACAGCCTCGGGGTAAATGCCATGGGGTAGGGCAACATAGTTTGTTGCACGGCCTTGGTAGTACCATTTGGGGGGAAGTACTTCGTGGTAAAATCCGATATTCATTGCCCACATCAGCATTCGCATCGACACAGCCGAGAACCATTTTGCGGGTGGATACTGATCTCGATCGGGGTCGTGGAGTAGTACCGCAAAACGATGCTTTCGGAGGAATACTTTGTAGAACGGAACCCATAATACTGCCGTAAGTTGTTCGAAATCGTTCAGAAGCACCCACGATGCGGGGGTTGAAATAAGAAACCGAAATAAGCGAAATGGGTTTGATACGTTTCGCCATAAAAAATGAAGTTTTCGCCCTAGGATACTTGTCTGTTGCGTAACATCTGCACACAAAATTCCCTGCACATTGGAGTCGGTTGAGGTGTGTGTATGGGGAAGAATCAATGTAACTGAAGCTACATTTGGTTGCAGGCGATATGCTTCTGCTATTTGTTGACTATACTCGAAACACCCGCCGAAGGAGCTAGATTCATAAATTACAATCTGCATAAACCTGCTTTGAATTACGTTACAAAAATACAGCAAAATTGGTCGTCTTTTGGTATTTAAGTCGCGGGAGTAAAAGAATGTCGCATTTTAGTTGTGGGTGTTGTACGGTTTGTGATTGCGGTGTGGGTCTGTCGTGAAAGGCTTGGGTGTCACATGGCCATCGGCCAAAATAAAGTTCGCGCCCAGCGCACCTACGGCGTTACAAACGGTACTGCCGACCGAACTAGCCCGGATAGTAGCGGTAGCCCACAGCGGTGTGACGCAGTGCCAGCAAGCTGACGCTATTGGTTTGAAATACAATGGTTTCCAGTTGGTTTCGTGCGCCGAACGCGAGGACTACAAGCGGATAGCCGGCAGCAGCGATTACAAGTTTTGTTGGGCTACAGCTTCTAATCCTTATTTTTTTATTTTTTTATTTTCGGTTAGTTGCTTTGTTGGGGCTTTGTTGGGCTGATATTTAAACGGGGATTTAGGGCAAAAAAGAGTATTAAATGTTGTAACTTTGAATACACCACAACACAAGGAACGTCATGTTTGTAGAGTTTAGTGTCGAGAATTTTAAGTCGATTAAAGATCGGCAATATCTGCTACTCGAAGCAGATGCGATTGGGACGAAAACCGCCAATACCTTTGGGGTGAAAGCTCCGCGTAAGTTTCAGCTGCTCAAATCGTTGGTGATTTATGGTGCTAATGCTTCGGGCAAAACCAATGTAATTGCTGCGATAAGTAATATGCACGATTTTATACTCAATTCTACCGACCTGAAAAACGGGCAACTCATAAAATGGTACTTACCTTTTAAATTCGACAAGCGTACGCGCCATGCAGCTACCCAATTTTCTGTGAAGTTTATTGGTCCTGAGTCGGTTTTGTATCACTACGAGTTTTGTTACGATCAGCACGAAATTATTTTCGAATCGCTCGATTTTTATCCGCGTGGGTACAAAGCCAATCTTTTCCGGAGGGAACAGGGTGAATTGGCCAAATTGGGCAATCATTTTTCCGACAAAAAGATAGACCGGCGCATCCTGAAAAATCAGCTTTTTTTGTCGAAGATGGGCAATAGCGGCCACGACCAGATGGGCGCGGTGTATATGTATTTTCGTACGATGATGCTTTGGAGCATCCCGGCAAAGTCGCAGCTAAAGTACCTGATGGAAAAAACCCAAAAGATGTATATCGACGAGCAGGGGCAACATTTCCGGCAAAAACTCAACAGCCTGATGCGTGTGGCTGATACCAAAATTGAAGGCGTTGTGGTAAGTAAACGCGAATTTACGGCTGATGAATTTGGATTTCTGGAAGACGAACGCGAATTTACTCGATACCGAACCCTCGCAATTCACAAAATTTACGACAATGGTGAAGAAGTTGGTACTGAGGCGATTGATATAAAAGAAGAGTCGGTGGGCACGCAGGTATTGTTTGCACTTGGGGGGATGATTCTCAACAAGCTTAACCACGGCGGCGTGCTGGTGATCGACGAAATGGACAACAGTTTGCACCCCCAACTCAGCAAGTTTTTGGTAGAGCTTTTCCACAACCCCGAGAGCAATCCACACAACGCCCAACTTATATTCGCCACCCACGAAACGGCACTTTTAGAAGGCGGAGTCTTCCGAAACGACCAAGTTTGCATTGTTCAAAAAAACGACAAAGGAGCATCTGAGGTAATCAACTCAACTCAATTCGACGAATTGAAAGCCGATGTTTCGCTGTATCAGTATTATATGCGCGGCCAAATGGGCGGGCAACCCCGCATCCGAGAGGTTGAATTTATATACGGGAACGATCTTTAAGTCGCGGTTTAGTACCGAACAAACGTTTGACAATCCCGAAATCTGTAAGCATTCGCAGATTTGTACATTTAAAAAAAACATCACGTGGCCAGACGTCAGTTAAAAAAGAAAACGCTCAAAAAAGCACTATTCATCGTATGCGAAGGCAAGAATACCGAGCCTTTGTATATAAAGGGACTCATTGAGCAGGTAGAGAACGTAAACGATTGGTACGCTTTCCACGTAAAAGTGCACGATACCCCAAAAACGAACCCCGTGGGGCTGATAGAAGTGGCCCGCCAGCTGCTTACAAACCCCAACGATGAAGCCTGGGTTGTGTACGACATGGACGGATACACCAAACACCACGAAGCATTCGACTTAGCACATAATACTGAGCCACAGGTAAATATCGCATATTCCAGCGTCTCTTTCGAGGAATGGGTGTTGTTACATTTCGAACGGAGCGACAAAGCCTACGCAAAATCCAAGAACATAATCGACCATATTGTTGGGCGCAACTTCATGCGCACTTACAGCAAACGGAGCAATTTCCATTTATACCCCAAGCTCAAATTGCGGACGCATATCGCAATCGAAAATGCCGCATGGTTGCGCTACCGGATGCAGGCAGAATTGCAAGAAGCTAAAGGACAGTTCTATAGAGTAAACCCCTATACCACAATCGACAAACTAATCTCGAAACTTTTGGGGCTTCACGAAAAAGTACTTTGGACACAAACCACCGAAGAACTCTACACCAACAACCTCATAATTTGCGTAAAATCTGCCGTACAAGTAGGTGGCGTATTGCTTGTAGAACTCGAAATAGAGAACAAAAAACCCTCAGCCTTTGTACTCAATGCCGGGCTCAACGAAGTCTATGTCCGCGACAAGCATTTCGAAAAATGTGTACCCATTCGCAACGAACGCCTGATGGTCGGCAAAAACGAAACCTTCTGGTTTACCTTCGAGTTTCAGCTATCAGGCCCGCCCGAAGCCTACCGTTTTTACCTCGAAGTAGAACGCACCAAGTGCATCGTACAGTTATAAAAGCCAGAAAACCAGCCGAATACAAAAATAAAAAAACAAAAAAATGATAAGGAGCTGAGGCCCAACACCATTTTAGACGGCGGCTACCGGCTCTTAGCAGTAGTCCTCGCGGACGGTAACGCATTCACTTGGCAGCCTTTGCATTTCAATCCAGCCCCTGTATAAAAAGTAACCGCATCACGCCGCTGTGGGCTACTTGCCGCGATCCGGGCTAGTTGGGACGGCAGCACCCTCTGCAATGCCGTAGGTACTCAGGGCCAATACTTTCAGTTGGCCGATGGCCATGATGCAAACGCCCATTTTGTCCGTCGGGAATTCCCCATTCCGCACCTTCTTGAAATCAGCAACCAAGGCGACACACCCAATCCGTTATTGCAATAGAATGCCGTATTGAACCACACTCTAAAGTTCCGAATTGCGTAAAATTTAATAATTTTGGCTAACGAAAAACCCTAGAACATGCAAACCGACAAAAACATATTCCTGCGCCGATTTATGGATCAAGACGCACCGCGATTGGCCGAATTGGCAAACAACAAACATATTTGGAACTTCCTGCGCGACAGAATGCCACACCCGTACACCCTGGCCCATGCCGAACATTTCATTGCCCAATGTAATACAGAGGGGCCACAACTCACTTTTGCCATCGACTACATGGGCGAACTTGCCGGTGTTATTGGCCTCGTTCCTAAGAAAGATATCCACCGATTTACCTGCGAACTCGGCTTTTGGGTGGGCGAGCCGTATTGGGGCAAGGGTATAATTTCCGAAGCAGTGCCGCGTGTGTTGGTGCACGCATTCGGACTCATGAACTGCTTGCGGGTTGAAACCCATGTGTTTGCAACCAACGTAGTATCGCAACATGTAATGGACAAGTGTGGCTTCAATTTAGAGGCTCACTGCAAGTCGGCGGCTGTAAAAAATGGCGAAATTTTAGATGAATTCCGTTATTCTGTGGTGAATCCGAATTTCAACGCGGCAATTGCTGGTTTGTAAACCCATTCGCGATACGCCAATACACACCAAGCCCCGCTATTCTGCCTAATAGCGGGGCTTGGACTTTGAGGATTAACAGCCATTGCACCCTGAAATGCAGCAATACACTGAAGCGTAAATTCACTCAATTTATTCTACAATTGTGATGCCCTAAGGTATTTGTCTGCAAATACGATTGGTAATTAAATAAGAGCAAAGACCACAAGCGGACTTTGTTTTTTTCAAAATCTGGAAATGCAAAACTTTGGTTTTATCCTTCGCATTGTATTCGTTATTGATTAATTATAAAAGCTGTTCCCGAATGCAGCTTTCGTAACAGACTTTCAATTGCATTTTCCGCAAATCCTTGGTATAGGTATTTTCCCAAGCTGTCTGAAAACCAATCTTGTGGCTTATTGCATAATTTACCATAGACCAAGGATTGTAAATACCCGTTTGTGGGGACAACAAGCGAATAGCCAGCCGGCAGCTGCCCAGATTTTGAAAAGTTTGGCTTCCACTCCTGATTTTTTATTTTTTTTATTTTTTTCCGGCTTCGGTTTTCGATTTACTGGGTGGGGTGTTCTATTTTTGCCCGTGTTCTTAATAATTGTCGGGTATGAAATATATTGGGGTTTTATTGTTTGGTTGGTTGTTGGGCGTTTCGTTAGGTTTGAGGGCGCAGGATGTGCGGTATGTGGACGATTTTCAACTACGGTTGAATTTTCTGATGCCGAGTTTGGAGCTGGAAGTGGCAGATGGAGCTACGAAAACAATTAATATTCGGGCGGGTTTGAGCGTGGATTTGGGTGGCCAGAAAACAGAAAATAGTACGGCTTATAAAATCTCTCTGAATCCGTTTGCCAATGCGCAGTATCGGTG
>JBDKHP010000296.1:0-9660 GCA_039797645.1 Bacteroidota bacterium | reverse complement strand
GGTGAAGTTTGCCTGCGTGTGCATTGTATGCAAATTCAAAGGCTTTGCGGATACTGGTTTGTTTGTCGGACTCGCCACAGGTTTTGCAATTGAGCAAAAATGCTTCAAAGCGGGCAATAATATCTTGAGCTGCTTGTGTAGGGTATTGTGACATAAGTTAAAGTGTAAAGGGAGGTGCGTTTCTCCCCCTTGCCTAAATTAATACTCGTTATGTGGCTAGCCTAATTTTACAGGCATTTTTATGTTAAATTTTACAAACTTTATGCTCAGTGGTAGCATGTGTATCAAATAAGTATCTAGCCAACAGATTGTTACAAAATCTTTTCCAATCTATTT
This sequence comes from Bacteroidota bacterium, assembly GCA_039797645.1. Classification (GTDB taxonomy): domain Bacteria; phylum Bacteroidota; class Bacteroidia; order Bacteroidales; family JBDKHP01; genus JBDKHP01. The sequence continues at coordinate 9,324 of JBDKHP010000296.1, read as the reverse complement.
ACTTCTTTAATTCCCTCTATTTGTTGTATTTGGGCGATTATGGCTTTGAGGGTCGTGGAATTTTGTACCCAGAGTTTTAGAGAGCCTTCAAATACGCCTGCATCGGAGTCAATGTGTACTGCGACAAGCTTGCTATCTGCAAAACTACGGATGGTTCCCAATACTTCGGCGACGAGGTTGTCGCGATCGTGGCCTTTAAGGCTTATTTTGGTAACAAAGGTGCGCATCATGGTAGGCGACCATTCTACGGAGGTGATTTGTTTTGACGATGATGCGCTAATATGCTGTACTACCGTGCATAAATTGCGGTGGATTATGATAGGGCCAGATTTCGGCTTAAATGCAAAGGCACGGTCGCCGGCTATGGGATTACAGCAGTCGGCCAAAATATATTCAGATATTTCGAGTGCGCCATTGATGAGGAAGGGTTTTTTGGGATCGAAATCTATTGTGGCTGTTGACCCTTGATTAAAACTCAGGATCTTAGGCATCCAGTTTTTCTTATTCAGTCGTTTTATTTCTCGTTGGAGTTCGGATATGGTTATTCGTTTTGCGCCTAATTTCAGATAGAGATCGTCGAGGTTGATACACTTGAGGCCGCTCACCATGCGTTGGTGGAAAACTGTTGTTACTTCTACATTTAGTAGCTCGAGCATTTCTAAGTATAAGTTCTTCCCTTCTTGTATGGTGCGCTGATCTTCTTTGCGAAAATAACTCTTTAGTACTTCCGTGGCGCGTGTGGTTTTAACCATATCGAGCCAAGTTTTATCTGGCCTTTGGTTTTGGTTTCGGGTAACTTCCACCCTGTCTGAATTCTGGAGTACATAATCCCGCCCCACTTGTTTAAAATTTACGATGGCTCCCTGACACTCCAAACCTAAACCGGAATGCACCTGAAAAGCAAAATCGAGTACTGTTGCACCTTCGGGGAGGTTTACCAATCTTCGTTTGGGTGTAAAACACTGTATGGGCGTGATGTAAAAATTGTTCTGGATGTTTTTAAAAAAATCGTGCACATTTTTTACAGTCCCCATGTCGTCTCGCAACATATTTACCCATTCACCAAGTTGTGAATTTTGAATATTATCTTCGGTATATTGGCGGTCAATAATAAATCCTTTTTCGGAAATAAGTTCCCATCGTTTGCTTAGTACTTGTATTTGAATCCAGTTTTGCTTCTTGCTGAGAATAGAAAAGTGGAGGGCTCGATACCCGTTGAGCATATAGGCGTGGGTATAATCTTTGAGCTGTTGGGAGTGGCTTTGTAGATCTTCGGTAATTGCTGAATAGATACCCCACGCTTGCATTCGTTCGCTCTGATAACCATTCGGCTCAAAGACGACTCGTATGGCACTGAATTCTTCGAGTTCCGAAAAAGTAATATCTTTGGATTGCATCAACTTATACGCTGAAAAAATTGATCGCTCGCGGTATTTTATCTCGAATTCAAATTTTTCTCGAACGAGAATTGTTGTGATACTTGCCCTTAGAAGATCTAACTCTTCGTGTCGGGTAGGTTCACTCGCTTTTATTTCATCCTTTAAGGGTGTAAAAACATCTGGATTGATATATTGAAAACTAAGATCTTCGAGTTGGTTTTTTACGGTGTATAATCCCAAGCGTTTTGCAAAAGGTACATATACTTGCAATGCTTCGGAGGCTTTAACTTGTTGGGTGCGCACGGGCATACCTTCCATGGTTTGAAGGTTATGCAGGCGGTCAGCAATTTTGATATATACAATGCGAATATTGGTTGGTATTGTTTCCAGTAAGTGTCTGAAGGTAAGCATTTGCACGCTTTCCAGTCGCTCTTCATTTGCTTCGGAGTCTTGTCCGTTCTCAGTTTTCGACTCGGGGATATTCGTTAGGCCATCTACCATAACTGCTATATCGTTGCCAAAAGATTCTTTAATCGTGTCAATTGTATAATCTTTACAATCTTCAACCACGTCGTGGAGCAATGCCGCAGCAATGGTTTTGGGGCCGAGCCCCAGTTCGGCAACGATTTTGGCCACAGCGATCGGGTGATGGATGTACGGCTCTCTTGTTGTTTTCCTGCGCTGCCCTTGGTGGGCTGTATTGGCCATTACGAAGGCTTTTCGTATTAGTTTTACCTCTTCATAATTCAACCGTCTGGCGCTATTATCCATTAGCTCGTCGAATCCCTTTTCTATCTCAGCCTGCTCTTCAGGTGTATGAGCCTCTCCGATACTTCCCATATATTCAGATTTTTGTGTAAAAAAATCCTGAATCGGCGAAACCAATTCAGGATCTATATAATTTAGCTCAGACAGTTAAATCGACTCCAATTTGGCGTTTAGGAAGCCAAATATTACAAAATTCTCTATGCAAATTTACAGTATATTTTCAAGAAATCCTATTTCAGAAAAGTTCAAATTCAGTACGTCTATTTTTTGCCCGTCCCGCATCAGTTGCATTATCTGCTTTAGGTTTTGTAGATCCAAATCCTTTGAAATCCAGCCGTTTGGCATCAATTCTGTTAGCAATCAGAAAATCAAAAACAGCCTTTGACCGTTCGGTAGAGAGTTGTAAATTATAGGTATCGTTGCCTATTGCATCGGTATGCCCCATTATTCGGCAATTGTACTTCGAGTGCAGCGTTAAGAATTTCAAAAAATGCGCTAGGGTCACTTTACTTTTATAGTCAAATTTGCTCGAATTAAACTCGAAATAAATATTCTCCAACTCAAGCACCACACCCTTTTCCAACTTTGGCATATCTATATCCAATTTAATGGGACTTACCTTTTTCTGTTTCGCCGGATCCAGAAAAACAGTTTTAAACATATTGCCGGGTTTTTCAACCACCAACATCTGTTCGTTTTCGGGTCTATTATTTACCGACACCGCATAATTACCATTCGTCTGATCTACAAGCCCTTCCGTACGTACACCCGTTTGCAGATTCTCCAGCCCCACTTCCAGCCCCTGTCCTAGCCCACCACCAGGCGCATCGACATGGCCTTTTACAAAAAGCACTTTATCGGGGCGTGCATAAGCAGGTGTAACAGCCGAGAACAAATCCAGTTGCGCATTGCCCGACAATTTCGACGACGAAAAACACAGCGTCTCGCCATCTAAACTCACCATGAGACCCAAATCGTCGTCTTCCGTATTAATTGGGTAGCCAATATTTCGCACAGATTCCCAGCCTTTATCCTTTATGCGCGTAAAATAAATATCAAAATTTCCCATCCCATGCCTACCGTCCGACGAAAAGTAGAACGTTTTGCCATCGGGGTGAATAAAGGGCGTTTTGTCGTTCAGTGCAGTATTGATTTCAGATCCAAGATTTTCGGCCCTTTGCCATTTCCCGTTGGGCAACCGCCTGCTCCTATAAATATCCATGCCACCCAAGCCACCCTCACGAATACTTACAAAATAGAGCGTTTTACCATCTGGTGAAAGCGTCGGCTGAGCCTCGAAGCTAAGCCTTCCATTAATCTCATCGCCCAATTCCTGAGGCGTGGTCCACTTACTTTTCTGCCTGTGCGACTCGAAAATATCGCAGTTTTTATATGCCGTACCATCCACCATCGTATTGTTACAAATCGTCACAAACATCGTGTTATTGTCGGCACTAATCGTAGCACCGCCCGTATTTTTTCCATCGTTAAACGGCGTAGGAAGATCGGTTGGCGCGCCAAAATCCCCATTCTGAAACTCACTCACCATAAAATACTCATCCAAAAACTTATCGCCCTTGCGCACCTTGGTTTTAGAGCGCCGCGTAAAAAACATCATGCTTCCGTCTGGCGAAAGCATTGGCAAGTACTCATCGTCGTAACTATTTAGTGCGGCAATCGGTTTGGGCACAAAAGCCACAGGATGCGATTTCAGATACGCAAAACTATCCAATTCAGCCTTGAGCCACTCAGCCTCGGGCCGAAGTTCTAAATTCGTACCATTTGCCAGAAAATGATTCAGATACATTGCACACTCCGTACGTTTTCGGCGTTCGTAATACAGCTTCGCCAAATAATAATGCGCAATAGACCCATTAAAAGTTGCACAAAACTTAATCGATTTCTTGAAATGACCCTCAGTCTCTTTAAAAAGCACATCGGCCTCCGCAGCATTATCTTTAAATTTCGATTTAGCATAATAATCCAGCAACAGAATCTCGCCCAACAAAAAATGCGCTTCCGTACTCGTGCCCTCAATCATCAGCGCATCTTCCAATTGTTTTTGAGCCCTCGCCGGAAACTGCCGTAAATAATTCGACGCCTGATCTACCAATCGTTGAGCCTTCGCATCTCGAATCGAGTTACAAGGCACCTGAGCCCAAAGCGAAAAACCCACCAAAACAAACAACACCGTAGTTATAAAATATCTCATATCCTCTGCATAAAATGAAACAAAGCTAAATCCCTACAAAAACTATTCGTTTTTGCACAAACAAGCTAATAAAACAGAAAAAAAGCGAAATCATTGCACATATTTCAACAATAACCATTTCCCCTCCCCTCCATCGTAAATTACAACTCCAATAACACAAATGACAAAAAAATAATAAAGATAAGAAGCTGTAGCCAAACTTTTCAAATATAGGGCTGCTACCGGCTATCCGCTTGTAGTCCTCGCAAACGGGTACCAAATCACTTGGCCGCCTATGTTTTTCAATCAACATCCTGTACAAAAGGCAATTACGTCACCTTGCTGTGGGCTACCGCTACTATCCGGGCTAGACCGTGCTGCTGTTTTTCAATCCCAGGCCGTAGTCACATTGGGCAAACATGCCAGTTGGCCTGCGGCCATGTAGCCCAGTCGCCAAGCCTACGGCTTGCCTATAAATCACGACATTACACCAATTACGTTGCGATTTATTCAAGCATATCCACCTCTTCGAGAAGGTAACGTAAGAATAGGAACGTCAATGCTTTCTCAGCAATACTTGTTAACAAATCACATAAATTATTAACAATTTTGCGCAACATATAAACAACTTACTAACAATTTACCAACAACTTATCAACAGATCATCAATAGCTTGTCAACATCTTACCAACAATTTATCAACAATTTATAAACAACTTATCAACAATTTGCGAATAGCTTATAAACAGTATAAATGCACAAAACTATTTATTATCAACATAGTATGAACTTATTAACAAGTTCATGGCAATAAAGCCATAAAGAAAGATAATTTAGCTGTTCGCCACGAATGCACGAATTTTTATAATGTATAATACCTTGAATACATGATAGTTATTTTTACGAATATTTTTTTTCAAAGAATCCACTCTAAAAAGTATGTTCGCCACGAATGCACGAATTTTTATAATGTATAATACCTTGAATACATGATAGTTATTTTCACGAATATTTATTTTCAAAGAAAAAAAATGTTTTTAAGAGTGGACTAAAAAAAAAGAAAAATTAGGAGCGGGCGCAAAACTTTTCAAATAAGCCCCGCTGCCGGCTATCCGCTTGTAGTCCTCGCGTTCGGGAACGAAATCAACTGGAAGCCATTGTATTTCAGTCGAATCGCATCAGCTTGTTGGCAAGGCATCACACCGCTGTGGGCTACCGCTACTATCCGGGCTAGACCGTGCTGCTGTTTTTCAATCCCACGCCGCAAGCACGCGGTGCAAGCCTAGCCAGTTGGCCTACGGCCATGTGGCGAAAAGCCAATATCGTCGAAATCACACGAAGCGAGCCCCAAATAAAAGGTGGCAGTAGGGAAGGGTCTCGACCGGTCCTGTACCCTAGATTGAAACCGTCACCCAATCCCACACACAAAACTTATCCAAACAGAAGGTGGCTGAGCGTAGTCGAAGCCCGCGTCAAACAAAGAATGTCTTGTACTGTTATAGCCTGTCAATTATTCGTTTTTTTTGTCAACCTAATATCAGGACAAGACAGAAAGCAAAAGCCTAAAAAGTACGACACCAAATGCGCCAATTACTTAATTCGTTCAGAAACGAAACTTCGCGACAATCTGATTCTGAAATGACCAATATGGGGTAGGTCTCGAGTTGTAAGCGTCGCTCATTTCCCTTCGACGTTCAGCTCAAAACGCAAAAAATAGGGATGAAGAATCCAATAATTTAGCTTATTGTCATGCAGACAATATCTTAAATTCGTATCTTGCACCCATTCAGATGTTTCAACAATAAGCCCAAAACTGCCCGATTCTACACACACATACATTTTTATTCACTAAATCTTTCACAAATGAACACACACTTCAAACAGATTGCAGCCGTACTATTATTCCTGCTTTCTCACTTTGTATCCGTACAAGCCCAAGTAAAACTCCCCCGCCTTGTCAGCAACGGGATGGTATTACAACGCAACGCCGAAATCAAAATTTGGGGTAGCGCCTCAGCTGGTGAAACCATTGGAATTCAGTTTATTGGCGCGAACTACCAAACCAAAGCCGACGCTTCGGGTCATTGGGAAGTTAAACTCAAAAACCTAAAAGCTGGCGGGCCTTACACGATGCAAATCAAAGCTTCCAACGAAATCACACTATCCGACATTCTGGTGGGCGATGTCTGGTTATGTTCCGGACAATCGAACATGGAATTTTCGGTCGAAAATGCAAGTCTGCGTTATCCGAAAGAGATCGCCAATTCCACCAACCCGAACATTCGACAATTTCTTGTGCCGCAGGCGTACGATTTTAATGTTGCCCGTAGCGATTACGCATGGGGCGAATGGAAATCTGCCGACCCCAAAAATGTGCTTCAGTTTTCGGCGGTGGCCTATTTCTTTGCCCGTGAGCTTTACGCGAAGTACAAAATTCCGATTGGTCTCATCAACGCAAGTTTGGGCGGTTCTCCAGCCGAATCGTGGATGAGCGCAGAAGCCCTCAAAGCCTTCCCCGAACATCTGAAAGAAGCCATCCGTTTCCAAGACAGCACGCTCATTCAGCAAATAGAACGCGAAGACAATGCACGAAGCGATGCGTGGTACAAAGCACTGTTTGCCAAAGACTTGGGTTACAAAAACCCATCGCAGACATGGTTTTCGCCAAGCTTAGACGCCAGCGATTGGCTTAGCATGAAAGTGCCTGGATATTGGGCCGACACGCAACTTGGAGCAGTAAACGGCGTGCTGTGGTTTCGCAAACAGTTCAGCGTACCCGCTGCCATGGCAGGCCAAGCTGCCGATCTGAACTTGGGGCGTATCGTAGATGCCGATTCTGTATATATTAACGGTGTATTCGTGGGTACAACCACCTATTTATATCCCCGACGTTGGTACAAAATACCCGCAGGCGTGCTCAAAGCCGAAAACAACACCATCGTAATACGCGTGGTAAACAACAGCGGTCGCGGTGGTTTTGTGCTCGACAAAGAATACGAAATCGTGTCGGGCAAAACCGTGGTCGATCTTCGTGGCGACTGGCAATACAAACTTGCCGCAACCTCCGACCCACTCGCTGGGCCAACCTTCGTACGTTGGAAACCCGAAGGACTCTACAACGCCATGATAAGCCCTCTTTTACCCTACCGCGTGAAAGGTGTAATTTGGTACCAAGGCGAATCGAATGCAGGTCGTCCGGCGGAATATGCCACATTATTCCCAGCACTGATTGCCGATTGGCGCAACAAAATGGCACAAGCCGAAATGCCGTTCTTGTTCGTGCAACTCACCAATTATATGGATAAGCAAGACCAACCTTCCGAAAGTTCGTGGGCACAAACCCGCGAATCGCAACAAAAAACGCTCGCCGTACCCAATACGGGCATGGCCGTAACAATCGACATCGGCGAATGGAACGACATTCACCCACTCAACAAACAAGATGTGGGCAGACGTTTGGCCTTGGCTGCCTACAAAGTAGCCTACCACGAAAAAAACACCGTGCTCAGTCCGAACTTTGAATCTATGCAAATAAAAGGCAACAAAGCCACGCTGAAATTTACGAACACCGGCAAAGGACTCGTAAGCAAAGGCAGTGCAGACTTGCACTATTTTGCAATCGCTGGTGCCGACAAAAAGTTCGTGTGGGCAAAAGCCAAAATTGTAAACAACCAAGTCGTCGTTTGGAGCGACGCTGTAACCAATCCCGTAGCCGTGCGATACGCCTGGGCCGATGCTCCCGACGGTGCCAATCTCTACAACAAAGAAGGCCTCCCTGCCTCTCCATTCCGTACAGATTCTTGGTAAACCGCAACGCACAAACCCTTATAGCTTCATGCGCAAAGAAGCTATAAGGGTTTGTTAATAATATGTCAAAGTCGTAGTCTTATTCCTGAATTGTACAACGTTCCAACTTATCTAGCCTTCGTCTTCAAGCGGAGATTTGGGCAAGGCAAGCAAATTTGCTGTAAATCGTTCCATATCGAACGGTTCTCCAAACTTCATTACCCCAAACATTTCAACCGCAACACACTGACCAATAAGTTGTTTCGTCACAAATTCGCTATGCCCTTCGCGCATCAATCTGTCGTAAGTTAATTTTGTTTCAGGCGGATCGTTATCCTTTATTTGATTTTTTATTATTTCAAAAATCTGATCTCTTACAATTTTGTTTTCTTCCATTTTATTTTTGATGTATAACAGAATACAATGTTACCGAAGTTTATTCCAATAAAAATGCGAAGCCAAGTTATTTAAGGTTTTACACGTGTACTAATTTAATAATGTAATTGAAGTAGCACAAATACAGAACAGCATGGGAATTCTACATCCTACGCGCCCTGTCCCAAACACTTCCAAGCTCAAAATCTTTGCCTTGAATACCGAATGTTGGGTTTCAAAACCACAAATTTCGGCACACTCAGCTCGTTTCCTTTGCTCCAACGAACTATTTACCTATAAAAAATCGCAACTACCAGAACCATAGTAACAATATCTGGCCTGAGTGCGTCAAATAAACCGAACTCGGTCCGGTTAACTCAACGATTTATTATTGTTTGGCAATACACTTGCCCACAAATATCGACTGCCCAATAATCTAACAACAAATTCTATTTTGGTGTCAGAATTGTACCGTTGATTTTAAAAGCTATTGTATTTTTGTAAAAGCATCTCACAATACAGACTATAAACTTGGCAATACACGAACCGTAGCAATGGCTACAGAAATATAGCAATTTTAAAACTCAGCTGTCAAACAACATAATTATCCTGAAACTTAAATACCAAGACCTATGAAAACGACACGATTATTACTTTTAATTTTTTCCGTAGCTTACCTTTGCGGTGCTCCAACCCGCGTCAATGCTCAGAGTTACAACAACGAAGAGCTTGTACTATTCGACGATTTCAATGACAACTCCTACGGGTGGACTCTCAAAACCTACGGCGATGTAAACTCATATATTCGTAGCGGAAAGTTATACT
>JBDKHP010000295.1:0-15047 GCA_039797645.1 Bacteroidota bacterium | reverse complement strand
AACCTACTCAAATACATTGAAGCACTCCAAGGAGCAATCTATGTAATTGCCGACAATACCGAAGAACTCTACTTCGAGCAAAAAGCGATTGTTGCCATGAACGGACGTAAAACAACCAAACTTCGAATCACTCCCGGCGACGACCTTCTGGGTCGTGCTATAAAACTACGTAAAACTATATATATCAAAAAACTACCCGACAACTACCTCCACATAGAATCAGCCTTAGGTTTCAGTTCCACCCAAAGTTTGCTCGTCGTACCTCTCATTACCTACAATCGAGTAATGGGCGTACTCGAACTCGGAAGCCTCCGCCCATTCGAAGATCACGAAATTACATTCGTAGAACGCCTGGCAAAAGAGCTGGCCAGGGCCTTACTCACAGTAAAAGCAAACCTAAAAACCCTAGAGTTACTTGAAGCCACCAAAGCACAAGCCGTAGATTTACAAGAACGCCAACACGAAATACTCTACCAACGCAGCCTGCTAGAAATTACCAATTCAAAACTCTCGCGCGAGCAAGAACTCACCGCAAGCAGCATTCGCTACGCAAAACAAATACAAAAAGCAGTAATGCCAAGTTACGCTCAAATACAGAAAAGTTTCGAGGAGACCTACCTCCTTTACAAGCCTCGCGACGTAGTATCAGGCGATTTCTATTGGTTCCATACCTCAAAAAACAAAAATACCAAAGCTGCAATTCGCTATATAGCAATGATAGACTGCACCGGACATGGCGTACCCGGCGCATTCATGTCGCTCATAGGCAACTTCCTACTCCACCAAATCGTCGCTGAACAAGGCGAAACCCAGCCGTCTGAGATCCTAGAGAAGATGAATCACCAGCTCACCAAATACCTCAAACAAGACAAAGAACAAGAAACCAACACCGATGGCATGGATATGCTCATCTGCAAAATAGAAGCCGACGAAAAACAACAATTCCAAATAGAATACGCTGGCGCAAAACGCCCCCTCATTTATTACAATGCCACGAAAGACAAAATTGAAATCGAAAAAGCCACAAGACGCTCTATTGGTGGTGGACTCAAGAAAAAAGCAGGAGTACCCTTCGAAAACCACAAATTTAAGCTCTCCAAAAACTCCACACTCTATCTCACAACCGACGGATTTACTGACCAAAACGACCCCGAACGCAATAAATTCGGCACCACTCGTTTGCTAGAACTCCTCACAAAAATTAAAAACCAAAATCTCGAAAAACAAGGCATTGTTATCGAAACCAACATTGCCCAGCACCAAGCAAGCTCCGCACAGCGCGACGACATCACCCTTCTTGCAGTCCGTTTATAAACGCAAAACAGTCCGACTACCGTTCGGAAATATGAATAAGGATGGGTTATAATTCGAGTATTCGGCTGATTCATTGTCTTTCGTTTTGGCGTTTGTGGTAATTTAACGATTGGAATACGCCATTTGACATTTTTCTTGAATCGTGCGAAGTTTTTAGCAATCGAGTTTATAAACTAAGTCACCTCTAAATAGCAACTAACGCGTACTCAGGGTTACTGCAAAACCAGCAACAAGCCCAACTCCCACACCAATGAGCAACGAGCGACTTCTTTTTTTCTGTACGCCGTAGTTATAGCCCTCTTTAAAGTAATTGTTTGTATTATTAAAACCTTCGGGCAAGGTTGCATCTTTTTGCATACGCGAAACAAATATACCTGTCCCGCCGGCAATAATTGGCGAAGTATAGGTTGGTAGGCCAATTAGTGGCATCAATACAACCGAACCTGCGCCGATGCCGATACCGGTCCAAAATTTACCAACACTACTTTGTTTTAGAGCCTCGTGTTCGCCCCGAATATACTCGAACATTTGGGCTGGATCCAACTCTTCGCCTCTAATTGTGTCAGGATGATAAAAAATACGATTTGCCGCATCAGCGATGCGTAGCGAGTATGCTTCATCATAACTTACGTCTCTGGTTTTACCCTTCTCTGTTACGTAATAAATGCGACCAAGACTGTCGGAGGCAACAATTTTTGCAGATACGATCTGTTTTCCACTAAGTAACCACAAGGTGTCAACTTGAGCAACACTTCGCATCGTTAAAGAAATAAGAATGCTGGTAATCAGTAGAGTGATGTTGTAAATTTTCATTTGTTTTTGGTATTGGTAGGTTTTGCATTGCATTTTCTCAGAAACGAACTTACGTAATTTGTTGGACTGATTTTAGCAAGTACCGCTTTTTTTATAATTTCAGAATAACTCTTTTGTCTTTTTGATGGTATGAAATAACTTAATATTAGCTTTGTGCCTTCAAAAAATACTATACGTACACTAATATAAGAAAGTTCTCATTAAGCTTTCTTGCTTACTCGAAGCCAATCTCGAAGCTCAAAGATTTACCCATAATTATCCATTTAGCAGCAATTCACACAACAATTCACGCAAATTTCATTTACTCATGTTACTTGAAAAATTTTTAACACGCCACAACGGCCCAAGGGATCTTGAAACAAGTTCTATGCTACGGGCAATCGGTGTATCTTCAATCGATGAATTAATCTATCTCACCTTCCCCGATTCCATACGTTTATCGGCAGATTTAAAACTCGACGACGGTCTCACCGAGGCCGACTACCTCAAACGTATCCGCAAAATTGCATCCAAAAATAGAATTTACAGAAGCTATATTGGCCTAGGTTATTACAATACTTATACACCGTCGGTAATTCTAAGAAACGTATTAGAGAATCCTTCGTGGTACACCTCATACACTCCGTATCAGGCCGAAATTTCGCAGGGGCGCTTAGAGGCTTTGCTTAACTATCAGACCATGGTAATGGATCTCACTGGTATGCCCATTGCGAATGCGTCGCTACTCGACGAAGCTACTGCTGCATCCGAAGCGATGATTATGATGTACAATGCCCGCAGCAAGGCTAAAGTAAAAGCTGGAGCAAATGTATGCTTTGTGGACGAAGCCACATTTCCACAAACCATCGAAGTACTTCGTACAAAAGCTTTACCACTTGGCGTTGAGCTACTTGTGGGCGATTTTAGAACTTACGTTCCTAACGAATCGTGCTTCGGCGTGATGGTGCAATACCCAAATTTACATGGCGAAGTACTCGATTATTCAGGCTTTGTAGCCGATGCAAAAGCAGCCGATGCGCTCGTATGCGTCATGGCAGATCTTATGGCACTTGTACTCCTCACACCTCCTGGCGAATGGGGCGCCGATGTCGTAGTAGGTTCTTCCCAGCGATTTGGTGTACCCATGGGTTTTGGTGGGCCACACGCAGCCTTTTTTGCCGCCAAAGAAGAATTCAAACGCAGTATGCCCGGTCGGATTATTGGCGTGTCAGTCGATACAGGAGGCAAACCTGCATTACGCATGTCTTTACAAACACGCGAGCAACACATCAAGCGAGAGAAAGCCACCTCGAATATATGCACCGCCCAAGCTCTATTGGCCAATATGGCAAGCTTTTACGCAGTATATCATGGTGCAGAAGGCTTACGCTCTATAGCAATGAAAATTCACCGTACTGCTGGCTTAATTGCCAAGCGCATAGAACGATACGGCTACAACCAAACCAACGAAAACTTCTTCGACACGCTCCTTATCCGAATACCCGACAATACATCCACACAACGCATTCGGATGTTGGCACTCGATAAGCAAGTAAATTTCCGCTACATAGACGTCAAACACATTGGTATCAGTATCGACGAAACCACCTCGCTCAAAGACGCCAATCAGATTCTCAAAATTTTGGCTTCTGCCGTAGGCGACACATCCGTAAAAAAGAAGGAACTACCTGAGCATAATTTCCTTGCAGACAAATTCCTGCGCACCTCCGACTTTCTAACCCTCGAAGTATTCAAAAAATACCGATCGGAAACCGAGATGATGCGCTACATCAAACGCCTCGAACGCAAAGACTTCTCCCTTACGCACTCCATGATTGCTTTAGGCTCTTGCACCATGAAGCTCAACGCCGCCAGCGAAATGTTTCCCATCACATGGCCAGAATTTTCAAACCTTCACCCCTTCGTGCCATTAGAGCAAGCCAAAGGCTACATGCAGCTCATTAAAGAACTCGAAGACGACTTGTGCGAAATCACAGGTTTCGATGCCATAAGCTTGCAACCCAACTCTGGCGCACAAGGCGAATACGCCGGGCTGATGGTAATACGCGCCTACCACGAAAATCGTGGACAAGGCCACCGCAACATTGTACTCATACCCGCTTCGGCCCACGGCACAAACCCCGCAAGCGCAGTAATGGCAGGCTACACCGTACAAGTTGTAAATTGCGACGCACGCGGCAATGTCGATATGGACGATCTTTCTGCAAAAGCCGAAAAATTCAGCGATTCCCTCGCAGCCTACATGATAACCTACCCATCCACCCACGGCGTATTCGAGTCGGGCATCACCGAGATGATACGCCTCGTACACCAACACGGCGGACAAGTATATATGGACGGCGCAAACCTCAACGCCCAACTCGGCCTCACCAGCCCGGGCGCAATCGGAGCCGACGTATCGCACCTAAACCTACACAAAACATTCGCCATACCACACGGCGGCGGCGGCCCAGGCGTAGGCCCAATCGGTGTAGCACGTCACCTCACACCCTATTTGCCCACGCACCCCGTTGTACAAGTAGGCGGCGCACGCGGTATCGGTTCAATATCCGCATCGCCATGGGGCAGTGCCAGTATTTTACCCATTTCTTACGGCTACATCAAAATGATGGGCGGAAGCGGTTTACTTCGCGCCACACAAATAGCGATACTGAATGCCAATTACTTACGCGCACAGCTCTCTAAACATTACAGCATACTCTACACCGGCGAACGCGGCATGGTAGCCCACGAAATGATTATGGACTTCCGCCCCTTCAAAGCCAGTGCAGGCATCGAAGCCATCGACGTAGCCAAGCGCCTCATGGATTACGGTTTTCATGCTCCCACCGTCGCATTCCCTGTAGCAGGTACGCTCATGGTAGAACCCACCGAAAGCGAATCCAAACAAGAACTCGATCGCTTTATCGAAGTAATGATTGCCATCCGTGCCGAGATCCGCGAAATTGAAGAAGGCCGTGCCGACAAGCACAACAACCTCCTCAAAAACGCACCCCACACCGAAAGCCTCGTCACTGCCGATGCCTGGGAACGTCCCTACACACGTCAGCAAGCAGCTTTTCCCCTAACATGGATCCGAGAGAACAAATTCTGGCCATCCGTTGGCCGTATCGACGACGCATACGGCGACAGAAACCTCATTTGCTCCTGCGCACCCATCGATGCCTATCGCAACGATTTGTAAACCAATGTATTCGAGTGTTAAAAAGCCACGAAAACTATCGTGGCTTTTTAATTTTCGTCATCGTGGAGACAATCTAACCGATAGAAAAAAGAAAAAAATAAGGCTTAGGAGCGGAAGCGCAACTTTTCAAATAAGCCCCGCTGCCGGCTATCCGCTTGTAGTCCTCGCGTTCGGGAACGAAAACAACTGGAATCCTTTGTATTTCAGGCGTATAGCGTCAGCTTGCTGTCGCGGCATCACACCGCTGTGGGCTACCGCTACTATCCGGGCTAGACCGTGCACCCTCTTTTCAAACTCACGCCGTAATCGCATACACAAGCCTAGCCAGTTGGCCTACGGCCATGTAGCGTTTTACCGTCAGCTTGATTGGAGATGTTTCGCCACTACAAAAACATCATAATCCGTTGTATGTCAGTCAACTCCACTCACGATGGAAATTGGCTTGCGCGTTTATCTCCGTTTGTTGATATTGTTCGTTGTTTGCCACGGGCTTCGACTCCGCTCAGCCACCTTGTGTTTGGTGCGGTTCGGTTCAGTTGTGGTGTTTCGGCTAACATGGCCGTAGGCCAACGGAAAGTGTTTGCCCAGCGCACCTACGGCGTGGGACTGAAAAACTGCCGCACGGTCTAGCCCGGATAGTAGCGGTAGCCCACAGCAAGGTGACGCAATGGCCTTTTGTACAGTGGTTTGATTGAAATATGTAGGCACCCAAGTGATGCCTTTCCCGTTTGCGAGGACTACAAGCGGATAGCCGGCAGCCGCCCTATTTTTGAAAAGTTTGGCGACCGCTCCTAATCTTTATTTTTTTATTTCTTGTTATTATTAACCTATTTCGGAGCTTGTGAAGTAGGTGTTTTGGTTATCTGGCTAATGTTCAGACCATCAGTCCGCAGCAAATAATTACAACCGTGGCTCCCAGTGTAAAACCTACCAGTACTTGTTTGGGATTGTGCGCACCTTCATAGAGCCTTGCAAAAGCTGTCAGCCCGGTGGCCAATGCGAAAAAGATAAACCAATGGCTGGTGTTGACTTGTAATTTGTAGCCTAAATAGAGGGCTAGGGCAAAAATACCGCCCAGACCAGTGAGGTGTGCGCTTATTTTCCAGAAGAAGGAAATGATTCCGACTGAAAGTACGAGTGTACTACCGGCGAATACGGTGGCCATGAGTAATGGATCCGGGAATACCTTGCGTAGAAACATATAGCCTGTGAAATAAATGCCAGACGATATTATGAGTGGCAAGGTACGCTCTTTGTGGCTTGTCATGAAAATACTACGAACGATTCCTAGCCCAAAATATATGGGTAACAGTGTGAGGGGAAATAAAAAGCTCACTGCGAAGACAACGCCTATGAACATCAAGCGGTGGTATTCTACCAAATACGGATACTCCGCACCTGTATTGAACAACATCACGACCATGTATGTGAGCGATAGGGTGGGGTGGAACAGTACGGATATAAACTGGGACAAGTATTTTTTCATCTATGAATGGGTTTTAAATATCAGTATTTTAGTTCTGCATCAGGATTTCGGGGTACAATATTACTCAATTTTCAGGCTTGGATCCGATACGATGCAGCTTTTCTTTTATTTGTGTTCATTCAATTATGTGTTACGCCACAAAATTTATAGAAATAACAATGCGAAATATTGGGAATAATGAATGTTCACTGCTAAATTGCAAGGCTTTTTTATAAAGAAAATATACAAGGATGGAATCTGGAAGTTTTAATGGCTTTTGCGAAAGTCTTACTCAATACAAACGCCGACGTACTACGACTGTGAACGTGGGGAATGTGAGCTTGGGTGGCTTACACCCAATTGTGGTTCAGTCGATGACCAATACAAATACCCAAGACTTGGAGGCGACTGTGGCCCAGTCTGTTCGGATAATCGAAGCTGGCGGAGATATTGTCCGGGTAACAACCCCGGGCATTAAAGACGCACAATCGCTTGGTGAAATTCGTTTGGCTCTTAGAGCAAGCGGATTCCTGACTCCATTGGTGGCTGATGTTCATTTTAATCCCAATGTGGCGAGTGTAGCTGCCGGTTTGGTAGAAAAAGTTAGGGTTAACCCAGGTAATTTTGTGGATAAAAAGAAATTTGAACATATTGAATATAACGACACCGAATACGAACTGGAAATTGTACGTATCCGTGAAAAGTTTGTGCCCTTAATACATTTGTGTAAAGAACACCATACTGCACTTCGTATCGGTACGAACCATGGTTCTTTGTCGGATCGGATACTCTCGCGTTTTGGTGATACTGCAATGGGGATGGTGGAATCTGCAATGGAATTCTTACGAATGTGTGTGGCTGAAGACTTTACAGATGTGGTGCTCTCAATGAAATCGAGCAACACGCAGGTTATGGTGCAGGCGTATCGTCTTTTGGTGGTGAAAATGCAGGAAGAGAATATGTTCTTTCCGCTTCACCTAGGGGTTACTGAGGCTGGCGAAGGTGAAGACGGTCGTGTGAAATCTGCAGTAGGCATTGGAGCCTTACTTGCAGATGGTTTAGGCGATACCATTCGGGTTTCGCTTACCGAGGATCCCGAACTCGAAATACCTGTGGCGCTGTCGCTTGTTCGCCTATTTGCCGATATGCAAGACCATCGGCCCATTCGCCCAGTAGATGCAAAAGCTTATGGTGCGTATGCGTACAACCGTTTCGTGAAAACTGAAGTGGGTATTGTGGGGGGCGATCGTGTGCCAATCGTAATTGCCGACCTGAGCAATGAAATGTATGTGGATCAGCATACCTTTGCCGAATTAGGTTATGTGTACGACGAGAAAAACGACAAATGGAGTGTGAAGGATCAGGCGCCAGATTTTGTGTATGTTTCAACAAATGGCATCGACCCCAACATTCCGCCAATGGTGCGTTTAATGGCCGATTATGATGTGTGTCAATCGCTACAAGCCAATGGGTACGAAGTTTTCCCAGTGTATGAGATTTCGAATTATTACAGTGGCCCCAATGCCTCGAACACCATCAATTTCGTACGAGTAACGTATTCAGATTTCACTCCAGAACTTTACAAAACAATTGCACAGGACGATTCGGTGGTATTGCTGCTTGAAACCAAACCCAACTTACAGCTCATTGAAAAAATAAATTCGGTTGCCGAATTGCGTGCATTTTGCTTGGAACTTGAAAACATAGGAAGCAAGCATCCTATTGTGTTTCACCAAAGATATTACGTAGATGATTTCGACACCCTCCAGCTTCATGCTGCGTCGGAAACTGGCATTCTCTTCATTGATGGTATGGGCGATGGCCTGATGATGAGTAATCTCAACCCGCGCATTACCAAACAGCAAACCAATGCTTTGTCGTTTAATATTCTGCAAGCATCGCGTGTTAGGGTGTCTAAAACCGAATACATTTCTTGCCCTTCGTGCGGACGTACACTGTTCAATTTACAAGAAACTACGGCAAGAATACGGAAACAAACAGCACACCTAAAGGGGTTGAAAATTGGAATTATGGGTTGTATCGTAAACGGCCCTGGCGAAATGGCCGATGCGCATTATGGCTACGTAGGCACAGGCCCCGACAAGGTTACGCTGTATAGAGGGAAAGAGGTTGTGAAGCGAAATTTGGATGCAAGCGTTGCGGTAGATTCTTTAATCGAATTAATTAAGGAACACGGCGACTGGATAGAACCCCTAGCGGATTGAAATATAATACAGGTATCAATAGGGTTTGCGTGAATTAATTCTACAAGTTCGTTTGGAATGCTACTAAAGATCTGCTACGCCAAACGAACTTGTCGGAGTTTTTTACTAACTTACAACTATGTTTTACACAAACGAAATCCAGCTTGGTGAAATTCATAAAACAAAAGTTGACTATTATCTGATAATAATAGGTGAAAAAACAAATAACTTGTGTTCTTAAAAATAGATTAAAACAAGTTGCTTGTGCTTTATTTAGCTACAAACCAATATGTTAACACGAATTAAATAAAACAACAAAAAAATATATCATACATTTGCAGAATGTTCTATATTTGTTAGAAACAGATTTGTAACTAGATTAGTACAATATTTGCTACATTAATATGTCGCTATAAAAAGTTCAATAATTGTAGGGCGGAAAAGAAAAACAAGTAAATTTACATTACAGAGTACACGTGAGAGGCAATTCACAATATAGGGTTTGAAATTGTGGCTCAAGCACCCTAAATTTTTGTACTCTTAGGCATAATATAAACAGACAAAATTGCGCACACGCACAAACAGCCAAATGTCACACTAATGAGAAAAGCGATATTATTATTTGTCATTCTGTTCGGTATTTCAATTAGCTCTTGGGCTAAGGAAATCGTTTTAAAGGGAATTTACCAAGGTGAGAATATATATGTTATGAATCCTTTTTCGTCAACTGGCGTCGGGTACTGCATTTATGAAATCACCGTAAACGGACAAGTAACGACAGACGAAATAAACTCCTCTGCGTTTGAAATAGATCTTACCGTTTTCGATTTCAAAAAAGGAGATCCTGTCAGTATTGTGGTAAAACACAAAGACGGGTGTGTTCCCAAGATCATCAACCCGGAAGCACTTAAACCCAAAAGTACTTTTGTTGTGACATCTATTGACATCAATAGATCTTCAAATATGCTCACCTGGACAACCGTAGAGGAAAATGGCAAATTGCCTTTTGTTGTGGAGCAGTTTCGCTGGAATAAATGGGTAACTGTTGGCACTGTAGATGGGACTGGAACTCCAAAGGAGTGTTCATATTCAATGAAAGTTGTGCCGCATTCGGGCACGAACCGATTCCGTGTAAAACAGCTCGATTTTACAAAAAAACCGCGATATTCTAAGGAAGTAAACCTGCGAACGATGATAGCCGATGTTACTTTCAGCCCTAAAAAAGCAAAAAACTCAATCGACTTTTCTGATGAAACCGACTACGAAATTTTTAATTATTTTGGAACTCTGGTGATGAAAGGTCGGGAGAAATCGGTGAATATTAGCAAACTTGAAAAAGGGGACTATTTTTTGAATTACGACAACAAGATGGATTCGTTTTCAAAGAAATAACGCCTCGGCAGATACGACCAAACTGATTTAGATATGTATGCCTGTTGCATACAGCCATTTATTTTCAGTAATAAACTATCAATAATCGGTAATTTTGGCCTATTTAAAGACCAAGACTGCCGATTTTTTTTGCAATTTATACTCCTGATTCAGCGATATGTTGCACGAATAAAAGGTTGTGGCAACTGCCGACTCATATTGCTCAAGGCCAGACGTTCGTTCGGAAGATGATTAAATAACTAACGCAAAAAAAAAGATTAGGAGCGGTCGCTCAACTTTTCAAATATAGGGCTGCTGCCGGCTATCCGCTTGTAGTCCTCGCAAACGGGAACGGAATCACTTGGTTGCCTGTGTATTTCAATCAAACCACTGTACAAAAGGTTATTGCGTCAGGTTGCTGTGGGCTACCGCTACTATCCGGGCTAGACCGTGCGCCACTTTCCAAACCCACGCCGTTGCAACGCGGGGTAAACGTAGCTGTTGGCCTGCGGCCATGAGGTGTCAGCAAATTCACCTCAAAAAGGAGGGGAATTTGTTGAAGTGTGAATGCTCTCTCGCTTTATTTGTTACGGGTTCAATTGAGGTAGCGGAACGCCTACGTATTGGAACAGTGCTGCGGGTACCAATACGTGGGTGGAAAAACGACACATGGCCATCGGCCAATGTAAAGTGCTTGCTCCACGTACCTACGGCGTTACAAATGCAGCTGCCGACCGAACTAGCCCGGATAGTAGCGGTAGCCCACAGCGGTGTGATGCGGTGCCAGCCAGCTGATGCGATTCGATTGAAATACAAAGGTTTCCAGTTGATTTCGTTCCCGAACGCGAGGACTACAAGCGGATAGCCGGCAGCAGTCGTTACAAATTTTGTTTGGCTACAGCTCCTTATCTTTATTTTTTTTGTTTTCGGTTGGTTTTTGTTTCGGGCTTCGGCTAGTATTTTAATGGTTTTTTTTGGAACGATGTCAATTAAATGTGGTGGATTGTAATTGTTCTGTTTACTCAAAACCCGAATTCACAGATAAAATTGAGTTTTATCCGTGAATTCGGGTTGGTTTTTATACGCTGCATACATCCGATGTTGCCAGATGGCTATGCTGACGATGATCAATAGAAATTTGGATTTTTGTTCTATCGCATTTTTACATCGCTATCTTGTTATTTGATTCTTTTAAATGCTCCTTCTATGCGTCGGTTCATTTCTTTGCCTTCTTTGGTGTTATTGTCCCCGATAGGATCTGCTTGGCCTTTTCCAAATATCTTAATCCTTATGGGGGTTACTCCTTTGGTGGAAAGATAATCGCCTACGGATTTGGCTCTGCGCTCGGATAAACGTTCGTTGTACTGTGCCGAGCCCATGTTGTCGGTAAATCCTGTAATTTTAATTTCAAGTTTTGGATTGTCTGTCATCTTCTTAGCCAATTTGTCGAGTTCGGGGAAAGACGATGGGAATAAACGATCGCTGTTGTATCCAAATTTGATGTTTTCGATAATAAACGGTGGTTCGTATTCGCCGGCTTGGACGTCATCTTTTTTCTGTCCAATGCGTTTTTTCAAGTCATCCACATCGGCTTCCAAAATCACAAGTCGTGCATCGGTTCGTTTTTTGTAGTTTTCGAGGGTGTCGGTTGCAGCTTTCAGGTCTTTGAGTATCTGATCGACTCGTGTGTCTTTACCTTCTAAAGCAGGGCCACTACTGTTGACAGGGCCGTCTAGTAGGAATAGGGTGCGCCCTCTATTGAAGCGATCTCTGGCACGTGCCTTTAAGAGAAACCCGATGGAAATTTCATGCGACCCGGATGATTGTGCAGCCAAGGCGTTGCCCATTCCGAAATCGTAGGAGTAATTCATAATAATGCGTTCTTGTAAGGCTCCCCCCACGCTTACACCTACCGTTCCTCCGTTACGAAATATACCACCAAACCAGAATCGGTCTTTAAACATCACATTTATGGCATCATCCCAGAATAATTGAGCGTCGGTATATCGCACCATGGCCTGTGGTTCTACCCGTATAGATGGTGCGTTGTCTGCATTGGCCTTTGCTCTACGCCCCCGAGGCTTGCCACCTACGGCTATCATGTACGATAAGAAACCGTCGATTTCCATATTGGGTTTGTAGAAGAATTTTTGTGCATCGCCGCCATAATCAATACGTCCGCCAATAATACGTTTTACAGACGCTCCAAATGTGAAGCCTTTTGCCCAGAAGCCAATTCCTGCGCCAGCATCGAATGTAGTACCTTGCAGCGATGCGACATTCTCGAGTAAAGGATCTAAGCCGTCTGAAAGGACTTTGGAATTGTCGAACTGATTTCGGTATAATGAACCTTCCATTCCCAAACTTACATATATTTCGTCTGCTAATTTTAGGTGGTACGCATACGCTAAATCTCCGTATAAGTGCTCGAAGCTACCCGCTGATTCTCGTTTTACCGATACGCCAAAGCCCATTTTGCCAAGCATAACGCCATTGAGATTTACACTTGCTAATTTGGGCGCACCTTCAATCCCCACCCAGCTTGCTCGGTAGCCCAGAAATGCCTCGATATTGCCATTCTCTCCGGCAAATGCTGGATTTATGGTGTAGGTGTTGAGCATATATTGGTTGTCAAACGGTAGTTGCTGGGCGAAGCCAACCACCGAACTAAACACCAACAGCAGTAGTTGTGAAATTTTTTTCATTTTCTTGCTATGTTATTCGGAACGGATAATATCGATATATCCGGTTTTTCCACGGCGGCCTTCGCTAGTGGCAATATAATAATAAGTACCTGCGGCAAGTGGATTGCCTACTTTGTCGGTAGCATTCCAATCATTTGAATAGTTTTTTGTGGAAAAAACTTCCACTCCGGACCTGTTAAATACCGATAAGAAAAGCGGCTTGGTGTAAACCTCCGGATTCTCGAGATATTTAACCATTAGCACATCGTTAAAACTATCGTCGTTGGGTGTTACCACATTATTGAGGACAATAATTGTGGTATAGATAATATCTTCGGGACGTTCGCTCGTAAGGATAACAAACGAAGCTTCACTGGTACAACCTAAATCGTTTTGTACCCATGTTTTAAAAACACCTGCTCGTGATGTCGTAAAACTGGCATCTTTATCGGTTTGTTTAATCCACTGATCCGACTGCTTTAGGTACCATTCGTATTCGGGATAGGTTTCGGCAATACTTGTGGTTACGTTTTGCCCCACATACATTCGGATAGTATCAGACACTGCAGCTCTGCTGTAATTTAGTGTAATTACAGGGCTAGGTGAGATAATGAGCGTTTGCTCTATTAGGCTTGTTCGCCCGTTGAGATACGCCTCTAGTTTGATGTTGTAAGACCCTGGTTTGTCGAAAATATGCAAGGGGTTTTCTTTGCGTGTGTCGTTTCCATCGCCGAAATCCCAATACACATTTGTAGTGTTTGATAGATTCTGAAAGCTTACAGCAACACCAGCGCAAGTACCCGTCATTTTGAAACTGGCCGTAGGCAATTCTTGCGCCCAAACAAACCCACTAAGGAGTATGAAGCTCAATGTAAGTACTGTGGTAAATTTTGTTTTCATTATGTTGCTGTATTACCCACATAAGAAGTGGTGCACTTTTTATTAAATACAAAATGTTGACTGAAGACTATCGCCGCTTTAGGCAGATTAATAGCGTATAATTATTTGCGCATCGTATATGTTACATAAATTGTAAGCTTACCTAGTGTTTACTGAACAGAAAATCATAAAAGAGGATAAATTGTAAACGGATTCTCACCAATGTATGGTATAACTGGATCACAATTAAACCTGTAGCAATTCGCGCCTTACTGGCATTGTCATGCACCTTGCACCACCGCCACCACGTGCCAATTCGGCTCCTTCTATGGTAACAACGCAACGTGAATATCTGGATAAGTCAATCCGTTGTTGAATTACATCGTTTGCTTTGAGAACCTCGAAACCATGCTTGCTAAGTTCCTCAACGGTGTAGATATTTCGTTCGTATCCAATTATTTTCCCTGGAGCGAAGGCGAAAAAGTTTGCACCGCTGTGCCACTGTTCCCGTTCCTGTATCCAAGGATCCTTGCTGCCGCCACAATATACAGTTTCAAGTTCTATGCCAATCGACTTGAGTGCTGCCAATAGGTTGCTGGAGTGTTGTATGGATGTTACCTTTCCGTTGTCTATTTGTATGTAAATAGTCTGATACCTTGTCGATTTCAGGATCAATGGTTCAAAAACCATACATTTGTGGTGGTCTAATAGTGTAAACACCATATCGAGGTGGATAAAAGATTCAGGCGTGTGTGGAAGTTCCTGCACTATAAGATGTTGTATGCCTGTATGTGGCACTAGGTGGTCTATAATATAATCGATTCCTTGTGCAGAAGTGCGCATTCCTAAGCCAACAATTAGTGTATCGTGCCGTGCCACCAAGATATCGCCACCCTCTATCGTTATTTTGGGATTTTGCCGTTGCTCTGTTGCCGGACTAATTGTGTGGCCGTGTACCCGTTTGCTGTGGGTGAATATTGTGTCCATTATCCACGATTCCCTATCGCGCACTTTGTTGGCCATTTTATTAATCAGCACATGATTCTGAATACTTACAGAGGCATCTCGTGTAAAGAAGAAATTGTGCAGTGGGCGAAGCGCGTAGCGTTCGGGATTCAAAAAATTTGTCAATG